>CAJBYR010000042.1 GCA_903959855.1 uncultured beta proteobacterium | reverse complement strand
CTGCTCCGGCAACGCGCGGCAAAAGCAGTTGCTGCTTGATTCCGGCCACCTGGTGCTGGCGCGCGACCTGCGTAACAAGGACTGGACCAACCACGCCTTGCTGGAATTCTTCGCCGGGCTGCCGGTGGCGCAGTGGTTCAACCGCTCGGCACCGGCCGTGAAATCCGGCGAGATCGTGCCCGAAGCGCTGGATGAGCCGACCGCACTGGCCCTACTGCGCGACAACCCCTTGCTGATCCGCCGCCCACTGCTGCAGGTGGGCGATGAACGCCGCATCGGCTTCGATGCCAGGGAGATAAACGCCTGGATCGGACTTTCCCACATACCCGAGGACAACATCGAAGCCTGCCGGCATGACCAGGCACTGCGCGACGTACCGCGTCAGGCGCCGCGCATTGTCTATGCGCACTCGGCAAGTGGTGGCGCCTTTGCCTGCCACTTCGGCGGTGACGACCACGATGCCGGCCACTGCCGATCGCGCTGACGCCGTCGAGGTTGCGCGCGGCGTGCATTGGATCGGCGCCTTCGACCCCGACTTGCGCAGCTTCGACATCATCTTGCGCACTGCCAACGGCACCAGCTACAACGCTTATGCCGTGCGCGGCGACGCGGGGGTAGCGGTGATCGATACGGTCAAGGCCGGTTTCGGCGCGCGCTTCTTCCACCGCCTGGAAGCCGTGGCCGACTACGACGAGATCAGCACCGTGGTGCTCAACCACCTGGAGCCCGACCATTCCGGTGCGCTGCCGGAATTGTTGCGCCGCGCGCCACGCGCCCAGCTGTATGTCTCGCACCAGGCGCGGCCGATGCTGAAGGGCTTGTTCGATCCGGAGGAATTTGCCGGCCGCATCACCGGAGTCGGCACCGGCGACACGGTGGACCTGGGGGGGCGCCGGCTGGAGTTCTTCAATACGCCCTACCTGCACTGGCCGGACACGCAGTGCACCTGGCTGGAAGACGAAGGCCTGCTATTTACGGGCGATTTCCTCGGCTGCCATTATTGCGATACGCGCCTGTTCAACGACGCGGTGGGCGACTTCCGCTTTTCCTTCGACTACTACTACGCGCACATCATGCGACCCTTCCGCGCCCATGTGCGCACGGCGCTGGACCTGATCGAGCCGCTGCTGCTGCGGACCATTGCCCCGGCCCACGGCCCGGTGCTGCGCGAGGACCCGCGCGACTACGTGCGCCGCTACCGCGCGCTGTCGGAAAGCGGCCTGCACCGCACCCAGGTGAAGACCCTGGCGATCTTCTACATCTCGGCCTACGGGGCCACGCGGCGCATGGCCGAGGCCATCGCGGCCGGCGCCGAATCGGCGGCCGGCGACACCGAGTCACTCACCGGCGGCGTGCGCGTTTCGCTCTACGACATCGAAGGCAGCGAGCCGCACCCCTTCGTCGACCTGATCGAGGAGGCCGACGCACTGATCTTCGGCAGCCCGACGATCAACGGCGATGCGGTGAAACCGGTGTGGGACCTGCTCTCCTCGCTGACCATGGTCGACGTCAAGGGCAAGCTCGGCGCCGCCTTCGGCTCCTATGGCTGGAGCGGCGAGGCGGTGCCGATGATCGAGGACCGCCTGCGCCGGCTCAAGCTGCGGGTGCCGGTTCAGGGCGTCAAGGCGCGCCTGGCGCCGACGCCCGATGAATTCCTCGCCTGCCACGAACTGGGGCGCGAAATCGCCCTGCACCTGCTGGGGCGCGCCGAGGCGCGCGTCATCGACATGGCATCACTTGCGTGATGCCGGGGCAAATGGACACCCGCCCCTCCCGGCCTCCCCTCGCGGGGAGGTGACTATCAGTTGAACAACTTTGGAGCAATTTCATGCCAAAAGCACAAGTCACCTTTCAGGACATCGGCGTCACCGTTACGGTGCCGGCCGGAACCCGCCTCATCGAAGTGTCGGAGAAGGTCGGCGCCGGCATCACCTACGGTTGCCGCGAGGGCGAGTGCTGCACCTGCCTGACCAAAATCGTTTCCGGCCACGAACATCTAGCCGCACCCTCGGTACTGGAAAGCCAGGTACTGAAGGACAACCTCGCGCCGCGCCATCACCGCCTCGCCTGTCAGGCCCAGATCCTCGGCGGCACCATCGTCGTCAAGCCAGCGTAACCACCTCAACTTTTCAACTCAACGGAGCCCACCATGGCCAATATCACCTTCTCCAGCAAGCTGCATAAAGACAAGACCGTTTACGCCGTCGCCGGCAGCCACAAGAAAACCGTGCTCGAACTAGCCAAGGAAAACCATATACCGATCGATTTTTCCTGCGGCGACGGCGAATGCGGCACCTGTCTGTGCAAGGTTTCCAGCATCGACCCCGCCAGCCACAACAAGTACGGCCACATGGGCGGCGCACTAAACCATCGCGAAGTTGCCGTGCTGAAGGAGCTGGGCAAGATCACCCAGGACCAGATCGACCAGATGTACGTGGATGACCTGCCGCCGACGAAATGGCGCCTGGCCTGCCAGTACGTGGTGCGCGACGAAGATATCCTGGTCGAATACCCGAGCCGGTGACCGCAACCCCGCCCGTCCCGCGCGCCGAGATCCTGGCGCGGGCCGAGGCCGCCTACCTGGGCCTCGCGCTCGGCGATGCGCTGGGCGCCACCGTCGAGTTCATGACGCCGCGGGAGATTGCCCACCACTTTGCCGACGCCGGCGGCGTGCACCGCGAGATCACCGGCGGTGGCTGGCTGCGCCTGAAGCCGGGTCAGGTTACCGACGACACCGGCATGGCCCTGGCGCTGGGCGCGGCGGTTCTCGCCCACGACGGCGAGATCACGCGCCTGGCCTGCGCGCGGGCCTTCGACGCCTGGATGCGCAGCAAACCGGTGGATATCGGCAACACCGTGCGGCGCAACCTGGTGCTGTTCCGCCGCACCGGCTACCCGACCGCGCCACCGTCGGAACACGATGCCGGCAATGGCGCGGCGATGCGCGTGTTGCCGGTGGCGCTGGCCACCCTGGCCTGGTCCGAGCACGAGGTGCGCGACGCCTGCCGCATCCAGGCCCACGTCACCCATAACAACGTCGTGTCCGACGCCGCCTGCGAGTTCATCGCCCTCGCGGTGCAGGACTTCATCCGCGGTGCATCGCTGCGCGAGGTCTATCGCCTGCGCATGCAGCCGCTGGTCGAGGCGCAGCCCGCCTTTGCCTTCCGCGACAAGCCACGGCGCGAGAACCCCAGCGGCTGGGTGGTCGAAACCCTGCAGGCCGTGCTGCAGGGCCTGGTCAATGTCGGCGGCTTCGAGAACTGCCTGGTCGACGTGGTCAATCGCGGCGGCGATGCCGACACCACGGGCGCCATCGCCGGCATGCTGGCCGGCGCCATGTACGGCCGCGCTGCGTTGCCGGCGCGCTGGCTGAAGGCGCTCGATCCTGCCACGCACGAGGCCTGCGTGCGGCAGGCACGGCAACTCGTTGGCTGAGCGAGCTCGCCTCCCCGCAGAGGGCAATCCCGGGTACGAAATGCCCAAGCTGATCCGGGTTTCGGCACAAGGCTTCCGCAGCATCGGAACGGCAGGGATCATGCTGCAAGAGGGGAGCGATTCGACCGATGCCTCAGCCCGGTACCCGGTAGCTGCCGACGCACCCTGATTCAGGTTTTGCTGGCGGTTATGCAGCGGCTGGAGCCATTGACGATGACAATCGCATTCGCTTTGAGTGACCGGTGTCAGACGTCCAACAGACATTGCGGCGGCGCCGGAGGGGCGGGTGTTAGTCATCGGGCTTTTCTGCGAATCGTGACGCCTGCCCGGTCAGAAATCGGCGATTGACGGCAGCACCGAACGTCAGCAATACTCTCCCAAAGTCAATTGGATTTCCTATCCTCCGCCGACGGGCTTTGCGTTAGCACCCATCTGTCACACATGACACCGCTCAGCCTCTTTCGAAAGAATGCTACATGCACTCCGTAAAAGCAGTTTTCTTCGCATTAGCCCTATTGGCATCGACTGCCCTCGCTTTGGCTCAAACACCTGTAAAGGTACAGTCCCTCTCAACGGCCAAACCCGCTGAACTCAGCGCTTATCTGTTCCGGCCGGAAGGCACCGGACCGCACCCCGCGATCGTCGTGGCCCATGGCTGCGGCGGCATTCACGCCAGGGAACGTAACTGGGCTCGCTTTTTCCACGAACGTGGCTATGTCGTCCTGACCGTCGACAGCTTTACCGGCAGGGTCTATGGAGACACCTGCACCACTGCCGGACTAATCAACATCGCCGATCGAGTTGGCGACGTCTTCGGTGGGCTCAAATACTTGCATACGTTGCCCGAAGTCGACAAGCGGCGGATTGGCCTGATCGGGTTTTCACAAGGAGGGGACACCGTCCTCAAAGCGGTGGCGCAAGGTACCAACAACCTCCTCGGCGATGCGCCGGGCTTCGCTGCCGCGTCGTCGTTCTACCCCAGTTGCTACGGTCAAGAGGCAGATTCGACAATCTCCCTGTTGATTCAGATTGGCGAGAAAGACGACTGGACACCTGCTTTCCCGTGCCAACAGAAGGTCGCAGCACGAAAGAAGGAAGGGTTCCCGGTTGAATTAATCGTTTATGACGGTGCCCATCACGCCTTCGACAGTCCGGACAGTACATACAATTACAACAGCGCTCGACGTAGTCCCTTGAAGCTCGACTTCTGCTGCGGGGCGACTGCTTCCTACGATATCGGCGCCCACAACCAAGCAGTGAAGGCTACCGAAAAATTCTTCGAGCAGCACCTCAAGACGGCTGATCCGACTGCTCGCAAACCTTGGGTGCCGAAGCCGGAGCCGACCCTCTCCGATCTTGCTGGGCTGCTTAAGGATGCCAGAGCGTTCGCCGATAGCAATGGTCAAGAGGCATTGATCGAGCGGATCACCGCCCTCGACCCGCAGTTTCGCAAACGCAGGCAATATCTGACTCTGCTTCGTCAAGACGGGTTTTCCCTTGCTCACGGACTGTTCCCCCTCGCACTGAAAGGATCGATGTTTGCGACGAAGTCGAAGGACGCCTCAACGGGCAAGACCCTGCTCGAAATCATTCGCGCGACACTCGACAAATCGCCTCCTCAAGGGCGCTTCACGAACGCCAACGGCACCTACGAGCTAGTTGCCGAACGCTTGGGCGAGACGATCCTCGTTAGTGTCCTCACGCCGTAGTGACGCGAGTTTGCCGAAAACCCGAGCGGCTGCTTCCTTAGGTTGCTCCACGCTTTCCGGTAAAGGGCGGGTTTCGTGTGTGCAGCGGCCGTTGGCTATGAAAAAGTCATGGGCTGCAAACAGTCTATTGGGGAGCTAGACCTCGCAAAACCCACCGGCCGCGATTTCGAACACGGCCTTGTGCCGCTTGTTTCCGGCCGGCGACAAGTCGCCCCCTGGCACCGCCACGATCCTGCGGTTCAGCCGGGCAGCGGGATGGGCATCATGGTGACAATTCCGGTGGCGGCATAGGTATCGCAACGCTCGACGAATTCCCGGGTGCTCTTGGGCATGGCGACGCGGGCGCGGGCGATGTGAAAGATCAGGTCGCGGCCGTTGCAGATCAACTGGGTGCCGAAGGACGCGACACGCTGTTCGTGCTCGCTGTCCGGGTCCGCCAGGATCGGGCGGAAGCTGGCAAGACGCTCGCCGGCGGTGACCATCTCCGCCCAGATGTCGAAGATCTCGCGGTCGGTGCGCAGGGTCTCAACCTTGTTGCGCGCGGCACTGGAAAAGTCGCGGATCGGCGGCTCTATGCCGGGGAACATGGATGTGGCGAAGGTGCGGATCATGGCTTCGGCGACGGTGTCGATGTCGCGCATGGCCTGGGCCATTTTCACGTAGCGCGTCGCGTAGAAGTCAGGAAGCGGAATCGAAAAGGCACGGAAGGGCTCGCCCCACAGTTCGTCGATACCTTCCTCGCCGCTGCGGTGGAGCACCAGCGAACACAGGGCCAGGGATTCCTGCAGGCAGGAACCGCATTCGCGCATCAGGTCGTTGGTTGACAGGATTTCTACACCGGCCGATTGCAGTTCCACCAGCCGGGTGAAGATGTCGGTGGCGCGATTGAACAAGGCACCGGCGTACATCGCACCCTTGACCCGCTTCTTGCCGGGATCGCTCTCGTCCAGGTAGGCCTGCTTGGCTTCGGCCAGGCGGTGGCCGGGAATGTTGAGGCCGTGCTCGGTGTGGTTGAACAGGCGCCGCGTCAATGCCTCGATCAGGCGACGTTTTCCCTGAAGCGTGTCTTCGGGGACCGGATAGGTCTTGATCCAGTAGCCGTCTGTGCAAATACGCTCGCATCCGTCGTTGATGCGCAGCGTACCGTCGGGGATGTCCTGATCCATGTTTGCCGGGTGTCCTGAAGGAACCGATGGCCCCATTCTGGCGGATATTCGCCCGATCCTGCAATTCCGGCACTGGCTTCCCGGCCATCGTGCAGCACTGCCAACCGATATACTGCGCCCGCCGCTGAACGGTCACTCCGGGCAGCAGACTAAAAATGTGGCGGCCAGCACACGCTGAGCCAGGCCGCGAAGCAATCCCCCTTAACTACAGAGAGCGTGAAAATGAAATTCGCAATTGCAATGCGTGCATTCCTGACGGCCGGCCTGGCGATAGCGCTTCATTCGGGCGGCGCCATTGCCGCCAACCCGGGCAAGAGCGCAATGGACTGCGTATCGGCCGCCCGCGACAAGGACGATGTCGTCTTCACCAACAACTGCGGCGGCAAGGTGTTCGTGGTCTGGTGCGGCGAAATGAAGTACACCAAGAAGCGTTGCGGTGATGGCCCCAAGGGCAACAGCTTCTACACCCACTCGAACAACATCGAGCCCGGCAAGAACCTTCGCGCCAGCGCTATCCAGGCGTATCGCTACGCCGCCTGCCACGGCGGCATCGCCTTCGGCAAGGACGAGATCCAGGACCAGCCCGACGGCAGCTTCGCCTGCATCGCTTCCGGTTCTACCGCTAGAAAGTCAAACACGGAAGCCGCCAAGCCGGTGCCGCCTGCGGCTGCCAGCCGTCCCGCGCCGGGTGCTTCGGCAGCGGGTTCGCCGCTGGGCACCTGGCAGGTGGTAACCGACGCCGGGCAAAGGCTGAAGCTGAGCTTCAGCGCCAGCGGCGCAATCTACGACGACGGCGACGACAGATACCCCGGGCGCTGGAACCAGCAGGGCAAACACATCTCGGTGCAGATTTTCGCCACCGAGCAACACATGCAACGCAACGAGACGGGGGTCCGCATGGAGCTGGATCTCGATGACCGCGGCATGGCCGGCGTACAATTTCCGCACAGCGCGGCGGGGGTCAATGTCCGTCAACTACGGCTGACACTGACCCGGCTGAACTGATGGGAGCGTGCGTTTGACCCCTTCGTCACAATGAATTACATTATCTGATAATTTGTAATTCACCGGAACGAGGGCTGGCATGAAAAGTACGCTGACTTCAAGAGGGCAAACCGTGGTCCCGGCGGAGATCCGCCGCCAGTTCGGCCTGACCCCGGCGGATGGACTCGAGTGGCTGGTGGAAGGCACGACGATACGCGTGGTGCCGGTGCGGCGCGATCCGATTGCCGCCTTCCGCGGCCAGGGCAAGGGCGCGTCGGTCAAGCGCCTGCTGGCTGAGCGCAAGGCGGATCGGGCACGCGAGTGAAGCGCTGGCTGCTGGATACGTCGGCCCTGCTCGCCTTGCGCGACGATGAGGCCGGAGCCGATAGGGTAGCGACGTTACTGAGTCATGCCCAGACCGGAGAGGCCAGGTGCTACGGCTGCTTCATGTCCCTCATGGAAGTCTATTACCGGGTCTGGAAGGACGAGGGCGCGGCAGCCGGACGCCTCGCCTATGAGCAGTGCCTGTCCTTGCCGATCGAATGGCTGCATGAGTCCGCCGAGCTGCTGGAGGCGGCGGCGGCGATCAAGGCAAACAACGCGCTATCGCTCGCCGATGCCTGGATCGCCGCCGCGGCAGCTCTTGCTGGTGCAACGCTGGTGCACAAGGATCCCGAGTTTGTCTCGCTCAAACTGTCGCAGGAAATCTTGCCACTGAAATAGCCCGCCTAAGCCGCCAGCTCCACGTTCCACTCCTGCAGCAAATCGGCCACGTTGGCCTCAACGATCACGATCCCCTGCCTGGCGCAGAAGCGCCGCTCCTTGTCCGTCGGCTCGGCGATCAATGCCCAGCCCGACGGCTCCTTTGCGGCGCCGTAGATCAGATCGGAGAACACCATGCGCTCGGAATCGCGATCGAGGCGCATGCCCAGCAGCAGGTAACGCTTGCCCAGCCGGCGCGGCTTGAGGAAGGGCGGCACGGCGAAGCCGCCCATCAGCTCGGTGATGTAATCGACATAGTCGGCATCCGAAGCAATGTAACTCGCTTGCGGCAGGGGCGAGCCCATGGGCTTGAACAGCACCGGCAGGCCGGGGTCGGCCTGTGCCGGAGCGATCGCCGCATAGCTGTCGCCGTCGTGGGCATACAGCTTGAAGCGCCAGTCGGTGCCGCCGATGCGCGCGCAGCCCAGCACCAGCAGGTGCGGCATGTGGGCGAAGCTGTCCTGCAATTGCGTATCGCGGTTGATGTCGATCACGTAGGGCGGCGCGATCTCGGCCAGCCAGTCGTGCAGCGCGGCGCGCGTCCATTGCCGCGAGCCGTAGGTGGCGTCGAGAAAGCGCGTGACCGCGCTGCGCCCGCGCTTGAGCTCAATGTTCATCGCCGCGCGCGGGAATTCATACATCAGCTTGGGCGCCATCGGCTGGCCATTGTTCATGGCCAGGATCAGTTGCTCGCCGGTCGCCGGCATGGGCCGGCCGTCAGTCTTGGAGCGGACATCGGCAAGCACGCCGGGGCCGAGGTAGGGGACGATGCTGCCGTCGGTGAGGCCTGCCTGCCATTGGTCGAGTAATTCGCTGGGAATCATTTTTATGGGCTCCGAAGGGGGTAACGCCCTACGTGCAAGAAGCGCACCCGGCCGCCAAGCCCCGCCCGGCAAGGCCCCGCGGCCAAATTGTCGGATTCGCTACAGGCGCCGGGCAAGAGTCGGCGCTGGCGGCACGGCAAGGGATCAAAGGCCGTGAAGAAATCGTCGCGAGCGGGTCGCAGCGGGGTGCGGCCGGAGCGCAGCTACCGGAACATATGTCGTTATATGTGAGGATAGCCGGGGTTGCCAACTGAGCCGCCCAAGCCCCGATCCGGCACGCGCAGTAGATTTATTCATGGCCTTTCAGTCGCGCGTCAGGCGCACCCGGTAGAGCCCGCCGATCACCACGTACTCGTCTTCGGAGCGCAGCATCCCGGGCAGCAAGCTGTGGAAAAAGGCCAGCTTGGCCAGCGGCACGTCGACGGCGAGCACGGCGTCGCCGAACTCGCCGGCGCGGTCGCGCGAGCGGGAGAAGGAATTGACGTTATTGAGCAGCACGATCTTCTCGCCACGACCATTGTCGGTCAGGGTCTCGTGTTCGGCGAGGCGATTGACGCCGCGATACAGGCGCAGGTGGCTGCGCTGCGGGAACTGCCGCGCCAGTTCGTACTGGCAGTACGCATACAGCAGGTCGAGCTGTTCTTCGAGGCCGTTGGTGGCATAGAGGCCGGCGGCGCGCATGGCGACGTAGCGCTGCCAGGCCGGGCTGCCCGGTTCGCGCAACGGCTCGCCGTGGTGCCGCGGGCTGAGCCCGAAGCGCGACTCGACCCAGCCCTTGAGCACGGCGGCCTCGCGGCTCTCGGCATCGAAGGCCCAGCCGCGAACCACCCGCAGGTAGCTGGCGCGGGTACGTGACTTCTTCTGCCCGCCGTCGAAGCCGGCACCTTCCGGATTACCCAGATGGAAGTGGTGCTCCAGGTAGCGGCCGAAATGCGCAGCGCGCTCGGCGGCCTCGTCCGTGTCGTCGAGCAGGCTGAACAAGGGCCGGTGCAGGTTGCCGATGCCGTCGAGTTCGAGCGCCGCCGGATGCAACTGGAAAGTCAGGCCGCCGAGGATGGCCGGCGGCAGGTTGCAGCGGTTGATCGGCAGCCGCGCATGGCGGGGCAGCGCCGGATGCTCGCCGCCGGCCTTGTCGGGACCGCGACAAAGCCCGCCCTCGATGTCGTACACCGGATCGTTACCGGAAATCGCCGCCGACCCGGAAACCCTTGTCACGTCAGCATCTTGGGGTGAATGTCATGGCTGGCACGCTCCGTGCACAAGCTATGTCGGGAAGCGCGGGTTTGCCCGTCGCATCCAAAGAATGCAACCCAGCAGATTTCAACGCAGAACTTCAACAAGGAGCGCATCATGGCAAAACTTCGTCAGGCCGCCATTTACGGCAAGGGCGGTATCGGAAAGTCTACCACCACGCAGAACCTGGTCGCGGCTCTCGCCGAGTCCGGCAAGAAGGTGATGATCGTCGGCTGCGATCCCAAGGCCGACTCCACACGCCTGATCCTGCACGCCAAGGCGCAGAACTCGGTAATGGAACTGGCGGCGGAAGCCGGCAGTGTCGAGGACCTCGAACTCGAAGACGTAATGTCGGTGGGCTACGGCGGCATCAAGTGCGTCGAGTCCGGTGGCCCGGAACCCGGCGTCGGCTGTGCCGGTCGCGGCGTCATCACCGCCATCAACTTCCTTGAAGAAGAAGGCGCCTACACCGACGACCTCGACTTCGTTTTCTACGACGTGCTGGGCGACGTGGTCTGCGGCGGGTTCGCCATGCCGATCCGCGAGAACAAGGCGCAGGAAATCTACATCGTCTGCTCCGGCGAGATGATGGCCATGTATGCCGCCAACAACATCGGCAAGGGCATCGTCAAGTACGCCAACTCGGGCGGCGTGCGTCTGGCCGGCCTGATCTGCAACTCGCGCAACACCGACCGCGAAGACGAACTGATCATGGAACTGGCGCGCCGCATGGGCACCACCATGATCCACTTCATCCCGCGCGACAACGTTGTCCAGCACGCCGAGATCCGTCGCATGACCGTGATCGAGTACGACCCGACGGCGAAGCAGGCCGACGAGTACCGCGCCCTGGCCAACAAGATCGTCAACAACAAGAACTTCGTGATCCCGACCCCGGTCACCATGGACGAGCTCGAAGAGTTGCTGATGGCCTTCGGCATCATGGAAGCCGAAGACACCAGCATCATCGGCAAAACGGCCGCCGAACTGGCTGCCGAAGCCGCTGCTGCCTAGCCTCTACCGTATCCCATCAACCCAGTTTGGGCGCCGTGCACAGATAGCTGCCGGCGTCCGATAAGGAGAAACAAAATGGCTGCGCTTACCCGCGAAGAAACCGAAGCACTGATCCAGGAAGTGCTCGAGGTATATCCCGAAAAGGCGAAGAAGGACCGCGCCAAGCACCTGATGGTCAACGACAAGGAACTCGAGTCGTCGAAGAAGTGCATCACCTCCAACCGCAAGTCGCTGCCCGGCGTGATGACCATGCGCGGCTGTGCCTACGCCGGTTCCAAGGGCGTGCTGTGGGGCCCGATCAAGGACGTCATCTCGATCTCGCACGGCCCCATCGGCTGCGGCCAGTATTCCCGCGCCGGCCGCCGCAACTACTACATCGGCACCTCCGGCGTCGATTCCTTCTGCGAAATGAACTTCACCTCGGACTTCCAGGAGAAGGACATCGTCTTCGGCGGCGACAAGAAGCTGGCCAAGCTGATCAATGAAATCGAGGGGCTCTTCCCCCTCAACAAGGGCATCTCGATCCAGTCCGAGTGCCCGGTCGGCCTCATCGGCGACGACATCGAAGCGGTGGCCAAGAAGGCCGCCAAGGAACTCAACAAGCCGGTCGTGCCGGTGCGCTGCGAAGGTTTCCGCGGCGTCTCGCAGTCGCTCGGCCACCACATCGCCAACGACTCCGTGCGCGACTGGATCATCACCAACCGCGACGGCCATCCTTTCGAGAAGACGCCCTACGACGTAGCCATCCTCGGTGACTACAACGTCGGCGGCGACGCCTGGGCCTCGCGCATCCTGCTCGAAGAGATGGGCCTGCGCGTGGTCGCCCAGTGGTCCGGCGACGGCACCCTGGCGGAGATGGAGAACACCCCCTTCGTCAAGCTCAACCTGCTGCACTGCTACCGCTCGATGAACTACATCAGCCGCTACATGGAAGAGAAGTACAACATTCCCTGGATCGAGTACAACTTCTTCGGCCCGAGCAAGATCAAGGAATCTCTGCGCAAGATTGCATCCTTCTTCGACGACAAGATCAAGGAAGGCGCCGAGCGCGTGATCGAAAAGTACACGCCGTCGATGGAAGCGGTGATCGCCAAGTACAAGCCGCGCCTGCAGGGCAAGAAGGTCATGCTCTACGTCGGCGGCCTGCGTCCGCGCCATACCGTCGGCGCCTACGAGGACCTCGGCATGGAAGTGGTCGGCGCCGGCTACGAGTTCGCCCACAACGACGACTACGACCGCACCATCAAGGAGATGGGCGACGCCACCCTGATCTATGACGACGTCACCGGTTACGAGTTCGAGGAATTCGTCAAGGCCATCAAGCCCGACCTGATCGGTTCCGGCATCAAGGAAAAATACGTCTTCCACAAGATGGGTGTGCCCTTCCGCCAGCTGCATTCCTGGGATTACTCCGGCCCCTACCACGGCTACGACGGCTTCGCCGTCTTCGCCAGGGACATGGACATGACGCTGAACAATCCCTGCTGGAACATGATGCAGACGCCCTGGCAGGAAAAGCCCGCCAAGTCGCTGCTCAAGGACCCCTTGCTCAAGGCCGCTTAAGCACTCCAGAGAATTTCCATCCCTCATCTCTAGGATACCGTCCCCGGATAACCGGGGACATAACTTGTGCCCGCGTCCACAGATTAGTGGCGGGGCAAAGGAGACCAAGATGCAAACCGTAGACGATATCAAGCCGTGTTTCCCCCTGTTTCAGGACGACAGCTACAAGCAGCTCATCGCCAACAAGCGTGAGACCTTCGAAGAAGGCCATGGCAAGGAAAAGGTCGAAGAAGTCTTTCAGTGGACCACGACCAAGGAATACCAGGAACTCAACTTCAAGCGCGAGGCGCTGACGGTCAACCCCGCCAAGACCTGCCAGCCGCTGGGCTCGTCCCTGTGCGGCCTGGGCTTCCACAAGGCGCTGGTGTATGTGCATGGCTCGCAGGGCTGCATCGCCTACTTCCGTACCTACTTCAACCGTCATTTCAAGGAGCCGATTGCCATCATCGCCGACTCGATGACGGAAGATGCGGCCGTGTTCGGCGGGCAGAAGAACATCCATGAGGGCCTGGCCAACGCGACCAAGCTCTATGACGCGGAAATGATCGTGATGTCGACCACCTGCATTGCGGAAGTCATCGGTGACGACCTCAACGCCTTCATCGGCAACGCCCGCAAGGAAGGCCACCTGCCGGTCGACTATCCGGTTCCGTTCGCCCACACGCCGTCCTTCGTCGGTTCGCATGTCACCGGCTGGGACAACATGGAAGAGGGCATCCTGCGCTACTTCACGCTCAACACCATGGAAGGCAAGGTGGTCGGCAGCAACGGCAAGATCAACATAGTGCCCGGCTTCGAAACCTACCTCGGCAACTTCCGCGTCATCAAGCGCATGCTGAAGGAAATGGATGTCCCCTTCACCATGCTCTCCGACCCCGAGGAAGTGCTCGACACCCCGGCCGACGGCACCTTCACCATGTATGCCGGCGGCACCACCCAGGACGAGGTCAAGGATGCGCCCAACGCCATCACCACCTTCCTGCTGCAGCCGCTGACGCTGGACAAGACCAGGAAGTACGTCGAAGGCACCTGGAACCATGAAGTGCCGAAGCTCAACATCCCGATGGGTGTCGAGTGGACCGATGCTTTCCTGATGAAGGTCTCCGAAGTCACCGGCAAGCCCATCCCGGCGTCCCTGACGCTCGAGCGCGGCCGCCTGATGGACATGATGACCGACTCCCACGCATGGCTGCACGGCAAGAAGATGGCGATGTACGGCGACCCGGATTTCCTCATGGGCCTCGTCAAGATGCTGATGGAGTTCGGCGTCGAGCCGACCCACATCGTCTGCAACAACGGCAGCAAGAAGTGGAAGAAGGCCATGGAAGCCCTGCTCGCCGAGTCGCCCTACGGCGCCGGCGCCAAGGTCTATCCCGGCGCCGACCTGTGGCACCTGCGCAGCCTGTGCTTTACCGACAAGCCGGATTTCCTGATCGGCAACAGCTACGGCAAGTTCATCCAGCGCGACACCCTGCACAAGGGTCCGGAATTCGAGGTGCCGCTGATCCGCCTCGGCTTCCCGATCTTCGACCGCCATCACCTGCACCGGCAGACCACGCTGGGCTATGAAGGCGCCATGCAGGTCTTGACCACGCTCACCAACGCGGTGCTGGAAGACCTGGACAACAAGACCCGCGGTCTGGGGACGACCGACTACAACCACGATTTGGTCAGGTAGGTGAGTCGAAGCGAAGGCCGCTCGTAACGTCTCCTCCCCCTTCAAGGGGGAGGCCGGGAGGGGGATGGGGGAGGCAGCAGGCGACCCGGCCCCATCCCCACCCCAGCCCTCCCCTTGAAGGGAAGGGAGCTACCACGAACAGCAACCGGAGTACTCAATGGCCAACATCATGATTCGCAAGAGCGACAAAGGCTACGTGTTCTACATGCCCAAGCGCGACATCGAGGACAGCATCACCTCGATGGAATTCGACACCCCGGAAAAATGGGGCGGCGAAATCAAGCTCGGCAACGGCGGCGCCTACTACATCGAACCCCAGGTGGCCCCCGAACGGCTGCCCTACTCGGTGCGCGCGCGGCGGATCGACGGCGTCGAATAACCCTGGAAAGAAAGGAATCACCATGGCAATGAAAATCGTACAAGCGGAATGCACCTCCTGCGGCGACTGCGTGCCGGTCTGCCCGACCAAGTCGATCACCGACAAGGGCGGCATCTTCAAGATCAACAAGGACACCTGCACCGAGTGCGAAGACGAAGATTCGCCGAAGTGCGTCGCTGCCTGCCCGGCTGGCGAAGCCTGCATCGTCTATCTTTGATAGACGATGCTCGGTAGGCCCGCCCCCCCATCCCCCCTCACGGGGGGCTACTAATCGGCTCGCTACGCTCGAAAGGAGCAAGCACATGTCGGCATCCATGACGCGCGAGGCGGCATTGCGCATTGCGCTGGCCGCGCGCGAACTGCCCGGAATCGAGGCGCGCGCGCTGGTCCAGGCGCTCGCCGAAAGGCTCGAACTGCCGCTGACGGAAACCAAGCTGGCCGGAATCACGGTCGAAGATCTGCGCGAGATTCTCGCCGGCGACCACGCCGACGAAAGCTGCGTGGTCGGTTTCGACCATGAGCAGCTCAAGGCCGCCGTGCGGCCGCTGTGGGGCCTGGATGTTGCCGGCAGCGAACTGCCGGCGCTGGACGCCTATGCCGACGGCGACCTGCCCGGCTCGATCCGGGTCGCGATGGCCTCCAATACCGGCGAGACCCTCGACGGCCATTTCGGCTCCTGCGAGCGTTTCCTGGTTTACCAGGTCAGCCCGACCGAACTGCGCCTGATCGACCAGCGGCCGACCCTGGCCGCGGACAAGGCGGAAGACCGCAATGTGGCGCGCTCGGCCCTGATCAACGACTGCGACATCGTCTATGTCCAGTCCATCGGTGGCCCCGCGGCGGCCAAGGTGGTGCGTGCCGGTGCACATCCGGTCAAGATTCCCAAAACGGCTCCGGCGCGCGAAGTCCTTGCCCGCCTGCAACAGAGCCTGAAGAGCCCACCGCCCTGGCTGGCCAAGGTGATGGGCGTACCGGCGGCATCGCTGGCGCAATACGTCGCCGCGGCCGAGGCGGAAGACGCGTGAGCATCAGTGGAGAACTCCTCGCGCGCGTCGCCGCGGCGGTCACGCCCGATAGCGGCGAGGCCGAATTGCGCCAGAAGTTTCCCGGCGTACGCATCACCGTCTGCAGTGATGACGACATTCCCGCCAAGCTGGAAGCCGCGCACGAGACGGCCGTTGCACGTTTCTACTACTTCGACGCGAGCGAACACTGCGTCAAGCTGAGCAATGACGCCGAATCCGCCAGCGGCATCGTCGTTGGCCTGATCGGTGAAGACTGAACGAGCCGTTGGCGCCATGGAGGCCAGTGCGGCTTTGGCGTCGGACCCGTGTGCCGGCTGCCGCCACCTCGCCACCCTGCGCGCCACGGCCGCCTGCGACCCCGAGGATGTCTGCGTGCGGGCGAGCAGCGGGCGTCGCATCGACCGCTTTTTTCGCGCGCATCGTGCGCTGGCCGTCGCATACCTCGGCGACGAGTTCTGGGAACGGCGTGCCATCGCCGCTCGCTACGCCCCGCTCGAAGCGATCCGGCCGCTGGCCAGGGATGCCGATGAAGTGGTCCGCCGCGTCGTCGCTTCACGCCTGCCGCCGGTCGAGGCCGCCGCGCTGATGCGTGACAGCGATCGCGAGGTACGCATCACCGTGGCCCATCGCATCGGTCACGAGGAACTGCTGAAGATGGCCGGCGATCCCGACTACATGGTGCGCGTGGTCGTGGCGCGGCGCCTCAATCACGGCAAGCTGCCGCGCCTGTCGCAGGACCCGGAGCGCGAAGTGCGCAAGACTGTGGCGCAGCGCTTGCCCGCGTTTGCCCTGACGCGCCTGCTCGCCGACCCCGAACCCGAGGTGCGGCGCATTGTGGCCGCCAGGGCCCTACCGCACGACGCCCTGCTGCTGCTGGCAGACGAGGACTGGCTGGTGCGCCTGGCCGCCGTGCAGCGGGCGCCGTTTCATGCCATACGCGCCTGCCTCGCCGACCCCGAGTCGGAAGTGCGTCGCGCCGCCTGGGAGCGACTCGCGGGCGGTGATGGCGACAAGCAATCGATGACGGAGAATACAGATGAGCCGATGGGATGACCTGGCCCGCCAAGTGGCCGAACTTTGTGTGCGCATTCCGGCCAGTGCCGGGCCCGGCGCACTGGCGCGCGAACTGGCGCGAACCGAGCCGCAATTGACCTTCCGCGAAGTGCTGGCGCGCGGCGGCTGGTATCGCCTTGGCGGCGTGGTCGATGCCGCAGGCACGCATGTCGCCGACGACCTCGAAAAATGGGTGGAAGCCGAACTCGCGGCCCGTGACGATGATCTCGGCGCCCTGTGTGACGCCTATGCCGACAGCGGCCTGACCGCCACGCGCCTGACCGGCAGGACGCACTACCTGGTGGCATCGACCGGCCCCGCCGCCGCCGACTTCATCCAGATCGAGATCGAGGAACTGCAGGAGATGGCCTGCCATGCCCTGTTCGACGCCGACAATCCGCCCGGCAGCATCGAGGAACTGGTAGACCCGCGCAGCGAAGATGACCAGTGCGCCAGTCGCGCCGTGGCGCTGGGCGCACCCTTCCTCGCCTTGCGCCGCCTGACACCGGTGGCTGACACCCTCGCCCGCATCCGGGCGCAGAAGTCCGAACCACAGCCCATTCATCGCTTCATCGAAGCATGGGAAGCCAGCAGCGCCGGTGCCGCCACGCAGTTCTCGAACCACTGGGTGCTTGGTGTCCGCGAACACCTCGACCGCTATCGCCAGACCATTTTTCACGCCACGCCCATCGCGGCGGTGAATGGCGCACCACCGCGTTTCGATGGCGCCTTCGGCGTCCAGGGCCTGTCCCTGCACCACGCGCTCTCGCGTTACGACAAGGCCGCCGGCTATCCGATGGCCTGGTTCTTCAACATGATCACCACCCGCAGCGTGCCCCACGCCCTGTCTGCCGCCGTCATGGAAGACACGCAGGCGGGCTTCCACTACTTGCCCGACCGCGACGCAGATATCGTCAAGGACTGGCTCTACCGACCTTACGGCTTTTGACGACAGGAAGAAAACACATGCCAAACAATCGCGATTCGAAATGCCCCCTCTGCGGCGCCACCCTGACAGCGACAGAGATCCTCGATGCCTGCGGCGAGATCATCGATCCGGTCCACGGCGTGGTGGAGACGCACTGCCCGCATTGCCAGGGCAGGCTCGAAGCCATGCCCGTCAACGGGCGCGTGGACCTCGGCTTTCTCATTGGTGACAAGGAGCGCTTCGACGTCGCGCTCGCCATGCCTTTCGCCGACCTCAAGCTCGAACGGCCAAGCGGCCCGCCCTGCATCAAGCTGACAGCACCGGGCCGTTCCTGGGAATTCACCGAGTAGCAGGCGCAGCAGCTGTTTCCGGGGTCCCGGCGCCCCGTAAGATTGCCGGGCATGCGGACGACAGCCTGGGAGTCAGTATGGCCCGCTACCAGGCAGCGGCCGGTCGGATATACAAGGCTGAGGGCTGCTTAAGACTGTCAACGAACTGATGACATGTACTTGGTCAATGACCGGTCCGATCAAGAAGCTGCACAACACCGCCGCATCTGATAACCTTCCCCCGCGAGTTCAAATTCGAAGTGCAACTCTGATTAACGGGTTGGGTGGGCGAGATGCGCTAGCATCCGAGCCCCTCGACCGCCAAGTCAAAGTTGCCCGGAATGAAATACACACATCTCACCCAAGACGAACGGTACCAGAT
>CAJBYR010000041.1 GCA_903959855.1 uncultured beta proteobacterium | reverse complement strand
AGGATGCCGCGAACCTCTAGCTTGTTCAGCAGCATCTGCCCCAGCGGCCCCTCGGTGATGCGATGCATTTCCTCGATGCTGTCGAAGATGTAGGGCAGGTCGAATACTTCGAACTCGCGCACGCCGAGCGGGCCGAACTTCGACACCGACGGCGCCAGCATCTGCACCGCGCCGAGCTGCAGCGCTTCGAGTTCCTCCTTGTCCTTGTACAGCGAGCTGTTGGGATAGACCTCGACCTTGACGCGGCCGCTGGTGCGCTCCTCGGCCAGCTTCTTGAACTGGTCGGCGCCCTTGCCCTTGGGGGTTTCGGACGTCGTGACGTGGCTGAACTTGATGATGATGGGAGCCTGCTGTGCCGCGACCGGCAGCACAACAAGCGCTGCGACGATTCCAAACAGCCTGGCCATGATGGTATGACTCATCTTGCTTTTCCTCCGGTATGGTTATTGTTTGCGCAGCCTGCCTGTTCTCTGCGGAGCGCGCGCCAAGTGTAACCTTCATGAAATCCGAAAGCACGGCAGGCAGAAACCAGGAAAACAAACCGTGCTCAGGCAACTTCGCTACAGCCGGTTCGCTTTGGGAAAGCGAGCGGCAAAGGGTTCTGGCATGGGCACCACCTCCTTGTCGACATAATCGAAGAAGACAAAGCCGGACTTGGCCATGGCGATCAGCGTCGCATCGGCCGGCCGCGTGATACGGAAGATGATGTCGCCGCCATACCGGTTGAAATCCATGACGCCGATCTCGAAGCGCAGTTCGTCGCGCGCATAGGCCTCGGCAAGATAGGTGGTCGCCAGATCGGTGACGATGATCTGGTCGTCGGCACTTTCCTCGACACCGAAGTCGAACAAAAAGCGCGCCCGCGCCTCGGAGATCATCGAGATCATCGAATCGTTGCCGAGGTGGTTGGCGCCGTTGATGTCGGTGATGCGTACCGTGAGCTCGGTCGAATAGCAAAACTTGTCGTCGGGAAACTGCAGCTTGATGCGGGCCATGGCGATTCGCGGAAAACGAAAGGTGGGATGATTCTAGCGGTGCGCCGGAAACCTTCCATCCGCCTGGGCCGGGCAAAGCATTGCTGAGCTGTTGCCCAAGTGGGTCGCACAAAGGCCATCGTCCTGCCAAATCTGAAATTCAGTTTTAGTTTTCCCTGCCAACGTACACAGACTGCCGGCCGGCAGAACTACCGGCATAAAGTTAAATAAATATGATTGCATGTGATCTAATTATCCTTTACTGTTCAAGTCATTGTACTATTCTATAAACCGGCAGAGTAACCGGCAATATATGAAGATAGACAGCTATACCCAACCGCACCAATTCGAGCCACTGCTGCCCCAGCGGCGGCTCGATGAGTTTCGCCAGCGCACACGGGCGGTCGTCGAGCAGTCCCTCCGGCTATCCGGCAGCGCTCATCCGGCGACGGTCGCCAGTCTGCGAGAACTGGTGCGGGAGATGAACTCCTACTACTCGAACCGGATAGAAGGCCAGAGTACGCATCCGCTAAATATCGAGCGGGCGTTGCGTCAGGATTTTTCCGACAAGCCTGATGTGGCCAAACTGCAGCGCCTGGCCTTGGCGCATATCGAAGCCGAGCGGGAACTCGAGCAAGGTGTGGCCTCCGGCGAATCCGCTTCCACAACGACCTTCCTGCGACAAGCTCATGCCGCTCTCTATGGTCGCCTTTCCATCGACGACCGCACCACGGACGAAGACCGAATCATCGAGCCAGGTGCCTGGCGAGAGGAACAAGTGGCGGTTGGCCGCCACGAGCCGCCGCTGTGGTCTGCCCTGCCCGCGTTTCTCGCCCGGCTGGATGCCGTGTACGGCCCCGATAGCTCACTGGACGACAGTCTGATGCGCATCGCTGCCCTGCATCACCGCACGGCCTGGGTGCATCCCTTCCTCGATGGCAACGGCCGCGCTGTACGACTGCAAACGCATTGCGCACTTTGGCGCCTGAGCTCCGGGCTATGGTCGATGAACCGCGGACTGGCGCGCAACCGCGACAAGTATTACCAGTTGCTCGATGCTGCCGACAGCCACCGCCAAGGCGATCTGGATGGCCGCGGCAACCTGAGTGAAAAGCTGCTGGGGGACTGGTGCGACTGGTTTATTTCAGTTGCCGAGGATCAGGTCAGTTTTATGAGCAAGATGCTCAAGCTCGACGAAATGAAGGCGCGCATTGCGGCATTGATTGCCTTTCGCTCTCAATTCGACAAGGGGGTTCGCGAAGAGGCTGCCATACCCCTCTATCACCTGTTCCTTGCCGGCCCAACTCCACGCGGTGAATTCCAGCAGATGACCGGGCTAGGCGAGCGGACGGCACGTTCCTTACTGTCCCGACTGATCGAGACCGGGTTAGTGACCAGCACCGGCCATACGGCCCCGGTGCAACTGGCATTTCCCCTCGGTGCGCTGCAATTCCTGTTGCCGGAACTGTATCCGGAGGCCGCAACGTCAGCTTGAACTCTCGATGCCCTTTGGCGTGATCTGGAAAATCGGCAGGAAACAGCGGAAACCCGCACTTCACTGCAGGAAATGATCGCAAGAATTGAGCTTGAGCCAGGTTCGACGCAAGTAACGATTCACTACGCGGTCCCGGTTGCATCAGCGTTTTCTGCTGACACAACCGGGGTAACTCTGGCGTCCCCACGGGGATTCGAACCCCGGTTCATACCGTGAAAGGGTATTGTCCTAGGCCTCTAGACGATAGGGACTGATCGTTTGGTGGAGGTACGCGGGATCGAACCGCGGACCTCTTGCATGCCATGCAAGCGCTCT
>CAJBYR010000040.1 GCA_903959855.1 uncultured beta proteobacterium | reverse complement strand
GGCCATTGCAGGTTGCCCGTGACTTCTGAGAACCGGCTTTATAAACGAAACGGTGGCTTATCGCAAGTCACGTGCAGGCGATTTCGGATTGTCACCGGAACTGTGGAATTCGGTTTGACCATGCTCCAATGCATTCGGTAGGATTACCGTGTTCGGGGTGTGGCGCAGCCCGGTAGCGCGCTTGCTTTGGGAGCAAGATGTCGAGAGTTCGAATCCCTCCACCCCGACCACCTTCTTCTGGAAGCATCCACGGCGATGTAGTCAGTGTCTCGCCGTGCCGCGTATGCTCGCGGAGACGGTCCCGTAGCAACAGCGTGCCATGGTCTTTCTACTATCGTTCGCAGTCACGTTTCCTTTCCATGAGCGATCCCTTGCATGACTGAGACGTTTTCTTCCGATCAGGTTCTTGCCCTGCTTCTGGCGCCGCTGGTCTCCGCCGGGTTGATACGCCTGCTCATGATTCCCGCCCCGGGATGGGGCCTCATCGACAATCCCGGACATCGCAAGGTACACCAGCATCCCACCCCGCTGGTGGGCGGTCTGGGAATGCTGTTGACCTTGATCCTGGCGCAGATCCTCCTGGGGCGCATGCCCTTCGAAAGTTTGAGTTTGCTCGTTGCCTTGGCGATCATCACCGGCATTGGTGTGGCCGACGATGCGCACGAACTCAGTCATCGTGCAAAGTTTGTCGCCCAGGCCCTTGGTGCCGGCGTGATTGTTTCCGGTACCTCGGTGTGGGTCACCGGATTGGGTGATCTGTTCGGGTTCGGAAGCATCGAACTGGGTAAGTGGGCAATTCTGGTCACCGTCATTGCTGTCGTCGGGGTCATGAATGCAATCAACATGATCGATGGGCTGGACGGCCTGGCGGCAAGTGTCTCGCTGATGCCTGTGCTCGTTTTCGCAGCGCTGGCCTATGCCGCCGGCCAGGTGGCCTCAGCCTTTGAGTTGGCGCTGCTTGCTGCCGTGATCGTCGGGTTCCTGCTTCTTAATCTGCGCTTGCCGGGTCGCGCGCGCGCCAAAGTATTCATGGGCGATACGGGTGGCATGATCATCGGCATGCTCGTCGCTTGGTATGCCATCAAGCTGGGTGGTTCCTCGAGTGCGACGGTCAAGCCGATCACCGCTGTCTGGATACTCGCTGTGCCATTGCTCGACATGGGCGGGGTCATGCTCGTTCGTCTGATGCAGCGCAAGAGCCCGTTTCATGCCGACCAGCAGCATATGCACCATGTGTTGCTTCACGCCGGGTACTCGGTCAATCAGGTAGTCGGAATCATGTCCGCGTTGTCGCTGATCTTAGGTGCGTTCGGCGTGTTTGCCGACCACCAGCGGGTGCCCGAGGCCGTCATGTTCCTCGCCTTCCTCGTACTGTGGGCGGCCTATGTCCTGGCCCTGAAGCATCCTGCCGTGATGCAGGGCATCGCCCGCAAAATCGTTTCTCCCTATGCGCAGCGCGTCGGTTCGGCGCGATGATTCTGCGCGGTCTTGCCATGGGGCTTGCCCTGTTTTGGGCAGTACTACCGGCAACGGCAGCAACATCGGCTGAGCAGAAGAAGGCGGCCAAAGCAAAAACAGCCGCAAAGGGCAAGGCGGCAAGGCCAAAGGCGGCAACAAAATTAAAAGCCGGCAGCAAGGCTGCTGCCAAAGCGGGTAAGGAATCGCCCCTTTCATCCGCTGTAGCTCGCCTCGGGAAGATCCGTACCGAAAGCGAACTCCAAAAAGAGGTCGCGTCGGCGCGTAACGCGGTGGCTGGTGATCCGGGTAACGTCGATGCCAAAGAGATCCTTGCCCGCGCAGCGATAGTTGCGAGTGATTGGCTGCTCGCTGCCGAAGCCATCGGAAATGTCGCCAAGGCAGAGCGCCTCAGCGCCTTCCTGAGGCGCGATTTCTCCGATGTGGGGGCGCGGGTGCAACGTATCGCTCAGCAAGGCGATCCCAAGGCCCGGCAGGCCTTGGGGGTCTTCTACGGGCGTGGTGTTGTCCTGGCACGTGATACCGAGAAGTCGTGTGCCGAATTCAAGGCGGTGGCCGATCGATTGCCTGGTGCCGGGTGGCATTGGGCGCAGTGTCTTTTGGAATCCTCGCCTGACGAGTCCTGGGTACAGATGGAGCGCGCTGCGCTGGGTGGGCATGCGGCGGCCCAGGAATGGATCGGGCGCCGCTGTCTCGGAGAATTCGGCACTACAGGCAAGGATTTCGCCTGTGCCCGTGAATGGTTGAGCCAGTCCGCCAGTCAGGGCCGGCCGCGCGCGCAGACCTTGCTGGCCTATCTGATGGTCAGCGGGCAGGGTGGGGTGACTGATGCGTCGCGCGGGTTCCGTCTGTATCAACTGGCAGCCGAAAATGGTGACCCCGACGCGCAAAATAATCTTGGCGAGATTTACGAGTCCGGGCGCGGGGTCGAAAAGAATCCTGCCCTGGCGCTGCAATGGTATGAACGTGGGGCCGCGAGCGGGCATGGATCCGCACAGTTCAATGCCGGCCGGATGTGGGCCATCGGCGTTTCGGGCAAGTCCGACCCCGCGAAAGCACGCGTCTGGCTGGTGCAAGCCGAGAACAAGGGGATCAAACAGGCGCGGCAGGTTCTGGACTGGCTCGATCAGCAAAGTAGTGTTGCCGCGCCGGAAGCGGTAAGCAAAGGCGGCGTAACGGAGCTCAAGGATTCGAAGGCGAAATGATGGGCGTAAAATCCGATTTTTTTGCGGCTGGCCACAGATGATTCGATCGAGTCTCACACTGCTTGCGCTTCTCGCAACCATGTCAGCACACGCTGATGACGGGTCGGGTCTGCGCACCCGCCATTTTTCGTATCCGCCGCCCGTCGTTGCCGAATTGGGGCCGGGCCTGTCACCGCTGGTGATCCTTGCGCCGACGGTTGATCGCAGTCGCGCCTACCTGCTTGATATTACCGAGACCGAAATCGAAGGGCGCCCGCCGCGTGTGATTCGAAATGTATGGGATCGGGTTCGGCACGGCTTCGCCTTTCCGCCCTTGAAAGGTCCGTTGGTCGCAGAGCGTGAGCGCTGGTATCGGCAGCGCAAGGATCTGGTTGAGGGCATCACCCACAAGGCACGACGTTACCTGTATCACATCGTCGAAGCCGTCGAGCGCCGTGGCCTGCCGATGGAACTGGCCTTGCTGCCGTTCGTCGAAAGCGGCTTTGAGCCGCAGGCCTTGTCGAGCGCTCAAGCGGCAGGGCTGTGGCAGTTCATTCCGGGAACTGCCCAGAAGTACCGTCTGCGCCTCACGGAACACTACGATGCCCGTCGGGATATCGTCGCCTCCACCGAGGCAGCGCTGGACTACCTTGAATTTCTGCACGGCATGTTTAACGACTGGCAGTTGGCGCTGGCCGGTTATAACTGGGGCGAAGAGGCGGTTCTGCGGGCCATCCAGCGCAATCAGGCAAAGGGCTTGCCGACGGATTACGAAAGCCTCACCATCCCCGAAGAGACTCGCTACTATGTTCCGAAATTGATGGCAATTCGGAATATTGTCGCCGAGCCCGACAAGCACGGTATAGAACTGGCGGATATCGAAAACGCGGCCTATTTCTCCCGGGTCGATGTGGCCGTCGAACTCGATGCCCAGGCGGTTGCGCGGTTGGCAGGCCTCTCGGTGTCCGAGGTGCTGGCGCTCAATCCCTCGCACAAATCCCCGATCATCTCCGGCAAGGGAAGGCCGGCCGTATTGCTGCCGGCGAATCGTGTCGAAGAATTTTCCAGCCGTTTGTCTGCCCTTCCCGTAAAGATCAAGGCAGGCGGAAAGCGCCTGGTTTCGCAACCGGCGCGCTCGGCAGTCGTTGGCATGGCGCCGCCGAAAGGCTTGGCGCTATGAGCATGGCGCAGGCTTCGCGCCGGCCGGGGGGGCTGGCAGGTCTGACGGGTCTGACAATCACCCTGATGACGATCCTTGCCTTGGCCCTCTCAACGGCGATGGCCATCGGTTCGCCACTGACCGATCAGCAAGCAGAAGACAAGCGTGCATTTATCGAGCAACTTCGTCAGGCACGGAAGGGCGACCCCGAGGCGCAATGGCGCGTCGCCACCACCTATGTGCGTCTGGGTGAGTACGAGCGAGCGCTTCCCGTGCTGTCGTCTGCAGTTGCCGGCGGGCATGCGCAGGCGACGGGTTTGCTCGGCTGGCTCAACGAGGAAGGGCGTGGCGTACCAAAGAGCGTTGAGCAGGCCATAGTGCTTTACCGGAGCGCGGCTGAAAAAGGGGATCTGCCATCGATGGTCGCGCTGACGCGCTTGCTACCCCGCTCTGACCCCGCAGCTTCAGCCTACCGGCGGCGTGCCGCCGAATCCGGCTCGGCAGACGGCCAATACGCATTGGGGCTGGAATTGGCCGCAATGGGGGCCGCAATGGGGGACGAAAAGCAGGCCGAATCCCATCAGTGGTTCCTCAAGGCGGCGCAGCAGGGGCACAGGGGTGCCCAGGTGGCAGTAGCCGCCCGCTTACTCGACGGCAAGGGCGCCAAGGCGGATTCACGTGCCGCCCTGGTGTGGCTGAAGCCTGCATCCGGCGCGGGGGATCCGGTCGCCAACTATTTGCTTGCGCGGGTCGGCCTCGCCGAGGATTCGGCGAAACCCGATAGTGTCGTGCCCGCCTTGCGTGCCGCCGCCGCCGCCGGCCATCGCGAAGCCCAATTTATGCTGGGCAAGCTTCTTGCCGCAGCCGAAGGGGCAGAATCACGGCGCGAGGCGGCGCAATGGCTTGAGAAAGCACATGCCGCCGGCCACCTGGCAGCCGCCAATCGCCTTGGTGAATTGATACTGGACGCCAAAGCGAGTGCCTCTTTGCAACAGCTCACCTATGCGAGAGGGCTTTTTTTTAAGGCGGCTGAGAACGGAAACGTCGATGCCATGTATAATTTTGCTGGAATGCAGCATATGGGCTTGGGCGGCGACAAAGACGCCTTTGAAGCCTTGAAGTGGTACAGTCGCGCCGCAGAAGGCAAGCATGAGCGTGCAGCGGTTGTGGTGGAAGATTTGTTGGGCAGCACCATCAAGACAACATCCTTGGGGACCAAGGGCTTCTGGCAAAAGTAATGTGTGGTTTTGTCGCAACAGCATGGGTAGATTGACGTTGATGCGCATTGACAAGTTGTAGGGAAACATGGAATCTCGCGTCAAGTAAAAGCAGTTCTACCAATGTCTCAAAATTAATCAGTAACTCATTGTTTTTCGATCTATAACTTTTGATATACGTTACCAGGGTGGGAAACCTTATGAAGACAAAGCGCAAAGTGGATGTACGTTCGATCAGTGCTGCAGTCGCGGGGCTTTTTGCCGTTGCGGTAGCGCCTGTCTTTGCACAAGACAGCAAGCCTTCCGGCATTCCGGTAGGCCCGATGGTGGCCTATCCTGAAGTTGACGTAACGTTCAAGTCGAACGACAACATCTACTCCCAGCCTTCCACCGGTACGCGCAAGAGCGCTAATATCACCGTGCTGGCGCCCAAGGTCAAGCTGGAGGCCAAAGATGGCCCGCACACCTACGATGTCGGCTATCGCGTTGAGCACGGCTCATACAGCGGTCTGTCGTCGGCGAACTACACTGATCAGGCGCTCACCGCCAATGGCAACTGGGTGTTTTCCGGACGTGCCGGCCTGAAGCTGGGCGCCGAGTACATGCTGGGCCACGACGATCAGGGTGCCGTTCCTGGTGCGACCACGCATGCGAATCCCGACAAATACCACCAGACCTCCCTCAATGCACTCGCCGGCTACGGTGCCGAAGGTGCGCAAGGGCGTGTTGAATTTGACGCTGGCCTGATCAACAAGCGCTACGACAACTTCAAGCTGGACAACGCGGGCAACCCCGATAACACCAAGCGCGATCGCGACGACACCAGGCTTGGCGCCACCTTGTCACCCAGATCCTCGGCGGCCAGCGACACCGCCTTGACGGCATCCACCGGCGGGCGGGCGATGAGTGCCGCGCGCGCGCCAAGGGGTGTCCGCGCGACGGCGGCGGCGTCTGTCATGAAGCTGCT
>CAJBYR010000039.1 GCA_903959855.1 uncultured beta proteobacterium | reverse complement strand
GCCGCTCGGCCTCGGGCTGGCCGCACTGCTGGCGCCGCCCGACACGGCCGGCGCCGGCTGGCTGCTGGCCACGCTGGCGCTGACCTTCCTCGGCTTCAGCCTGGCCACCATCAACTACCATGCCTGGGGTGCCGAACTCGGTGACTCGCCGAAGCAGAGCCTGCGCGTCACCGCCTCGCGCGAAATGTTCGCCCTGGCCGGCGTGGTGGTCGCTGCCACGCTGCCGGCGCTGCTGGCGCCCGATACCGCCACGGCGATGGCGCGCCTGGGCTGGGTTTTCCTGCCGCTGCTGGCGCTGGCCGCGCTGGCGACGCTGACCGGGACGCCGGCAGCGGTGCTTCCGGCGCGCCCGGCCGCCGACGGCCGCAGGGCGCTCACCGCCGTGCTTGCCGACCGCGGCTTCCGCCGCCTGCTGGCGGTGCTCGCCGTCGGCGGCATCGCTGCGGCGATCCCCGCCACGCTGGTGCTGTTCTTCATCGCCGACGTGCTTCGCCTGGAAGGCCTGCAGGGCCTGTTCCTCGCCATTTACTTCATCTGCGGCGGCCTCGCGCTGCCGGCCTGGATGGCGCTGGCGCGCCGCATCGGCAAGCTGCGCGCCTGGGGACTCTCCATGCTGCTGGCCGTCGCCAGCTTCATCTGGGCCTTCGCCCTCGCTCCGGGCGACGGCATTGCCTTCGGCCTGATCTGCGCCGCCAGCGGTGCTGCGCTGGGCGCCGAACTGGCCCTGCCGCCGGCGCTGCTGGCCGACCGCCTCGCGGCGCGCCGCGCCTGCGGTGAAGACACGGGCGGCAGCGGCACCTACTTCGGCATCTGGAACTTCGTAACCAAGTTCAACCTCGCACTGGCCGCCGGCATCGCCCTGCCGCTGGTCAGCCTTGCCGGTTACAAAGTCGGCACCGGGGACACGGCGGCGCAGGGCCTGCTGGCGCTGGCTGCGGTATATGCGCTGCTGCCGGCGGCGCTGAAACTCGCGGCGCTGGCGCTGCTGTGGCGCTGGCGCGCCGACCTGACCGAGGAAATACAATGAAGAGCACCCTGCTGCGCCTGCTCGCCGCCGTCGCGGCCACCCTGCTGCTCAGTGCCTGCGCCTCGGTAGAGGTTGCCGACTACCGTGCCGAACGCCCGCTGCTCGACCTGCGCCAGTTTTTCTCCGGCCAGCTCGAAGGCTGGGGGATGTTCCAGGACCGCTCGGGCAAGGTGATCAAGCGCTTCCACGTCGTGATCGATGCCAGGTGGCAAGGCGACACCGGCACGCTCGACGAGCGCTTTACCTGGTCCGACGGCCCGGCCGGCGGCAACCCCGAACGCCGCGTGTGGACGCTCACCGACCTCGGTGGCGGGCGCTACGGCGGCACCGCCGGCGACGTGGTCGGTGTGGCGGCCGGCGAAGTGGCGGGCAACGCCCTGCGCTGGCGTTACGTGCTGGCCCTGCCGGTGGACGGCAAGGTGGTCGAAGTCGATTTCGACGACTGGATGTATCTGGTCGATGACAAGGTGATGCTGAACCGCTCGTTCATGAGCAAGTACGGATTCGACCTCGGCGAAGTCACCCTGACCCTGATGCGCCGCCCCTCATGAACCGGCCGTTCCGCGACTGGCGCTTGCAACGGGTGTGGATCGTCGGCGCCTCGTCGGGCATCGGCGCCGCGCTGGCACAGGCGCTGCTGGCACGCGGGGCACGCGTCGCGCTCTCGGCGCGGCGCAACGACGAACTGGTGCGGCTCGCCGGCACGGCGGAGAACGCCCTGGCCCTGCCGCTCGACCTCGGCGACACAGCCGCGTTTTCCGCCGCCCTCGATCGGCTGGAGCGCGACTGGGGCGGCATCGACCTGGTGGTGTTCTGCGCCGGCACCTGGACGCCGATGGCGGCGACCCGACTCGATGCCGACGCCATCGCCCGCACCCTGGCGATCAACCTGCAGGCACCGATGACCGCTTGCGCCGCGCTGGTGCCGCGCCTGCTGGCGCAGGGCCATGGCGCGATCGGTTTTGTCTCCAGCGTCTCCGGCTACCGCGGCCTGCCGCAGGCCGCCGCCTACGGCGCGAGCAAGGCGGGCCTCAGCCACTTCGCCGAAACCCTGCACCTCGAACTGGTACCGCGCGGCATCTCGGTCTATCTGATCAACCCCGGCTTCGTCGCCACGCCGATGACGGCGACAAATGCCTTCCGCATGCCGGCGCTGATCACGCCCGAAGAGGCCGCCGACGAAATCATCGCCGGCCTGGCCCGAACCGGCTTCGAGATCCACTTTCCGCGCCGCTTCACCTTCTGGCTGAAGCTCTTGCGCCTGCTGCCCTACCGCATCTACTTTCCGCTGGCGCGCCGCCTGACCGGCGCCTGAATCGATGACAGTGCTCAACGACCTGATCGCCTGGTACCAAAGCCTGCGCCCAGAAACCGTGGCCGACGCGGCGCGCTTTTACGCACCCGACGCGTACTTCAAGGATCCGTTCAACGAGGTGCGCGGCATTGCCGCGATCGAGCGCATCTTCCGTCACATGTTCATCCAGGTCGAAGAGCCGCGCTTCGTCGTCACCGCCCGTTTCGCCGGCGAAGGTGGCGATTGCGGCGCAATGCTGCTCTGGGAATTCCACTTCCGCACCCGCGGCCTCGGCGCGCAGGCGATGTGCATCAAGGGCGCGAGCCACCTGCGCCTTGACGATGCCGGGCGTGTCGCCGAACACCGCGACTACTGGGATGCCGCGGGCGAGCTGTACGCCAGATTGCCCCTGATCGGCGCGCCGATGCGCCTGCTGCAACGCATGGGAGCCGCGAAATGAACGCAATCGATCCTGCAGTCGCCTTGTCCCCCGATGGGACTTCTTTCAGCGCGTCGCCAGCGCCGACTCTTGCTGCGACCTACTCCGCGCGCCTGGAGTGGCGCAGCGAGCATGCCAGCCACATCGACCGCCTCCAGGTCGGGGCCAGCGCGCTGCGTGCCGATGGCCGCTGGCTGGCCGCCGGCGAGGAGGCGCGCCAAAGCGGCGAACTGGCGCTTGATGCCGCGCCCTGGTGCCGGCCCACCGGCCAGCCGCGCATCGTCCTCGATGGCGGCGGACTGCGCCTGCCAGCGGAGCTGCAGCCGGGGCGCCACTACCCCGCCCACCTGTTCGGCCGCACCGTCGCCGGGTCGCGCGACCTGCACCCGGTGCGGCTGCTCGACATCGACCCGCGCGGCCTGTTGCTGCTCGACCCCAACCACCCGCTGTCCGGCCGGCCGGCGCGGCTGGTGCTGACGCCATCCAGCGATGAGGCCGCGGCCGGCACCCGTCTCGCCACGCTGTTCGACGGCCCCGGCATGCAGGCACCCCCTGCCAAGGCCGCCGCCTGCTATTTCCCGCCCGGCGCGCTGGCCCGCCGCGACGAGGCCTCCGACATCGCCTTCTATTCGCGCCCGCGCCTGGTGCAGCACCTCGATGCCCGCTGCCTGGCGGCCGTCGCCGAACTGCACGACAGGCTACTGCGCCCCGGATCGCGCGTGCTCGACCTGATGGCCAGCCACGACAGCCATCTGCCGGGCAGGCTCGGCCTCGATCTCTGCGGCCTCGGCCTCAACGACGCTGAACTCGCCGCCAATCCGCAGCTTTCCGAGCGCGTGGCGCAGGACCTCAACGCCTGCCCGCTGCTGCCCTGGCCCGACGCAAGCTTCGATGCCGTGATCTGCACGGCCTCGATCGAATACCTCACGCACCCGGCCGAGGTGCTGGCCGAGGCTCGCCGCGTGCTGAAACCGGGCGGCCTGCTGGCGCTGAGCTTTTCCGATCGCTGGTTCCCGACCAAGGCCATTGCGGTCTGGAGCCGGCTGCACGAGTTCGAGCGGCTCGGGCTGGTGCTGCACCTGTTGCGCGAAGCGGGCTTTGCAGGACTGCACACCGAAACGCGGCGCGGCCTGCCGCGCCCCGCGGACGACAAGTACCTCGCCCAGCGCGCCTTTTCCGACCCGCTGTTCGCCGCCTGGGGCTACGCTCCCGCCTGATCCTTGCCCGTGCCGCGCAGGCGGCCGAACAGGGTCACCGCGCCCAGCGCCAGCGCGCCGGCAACGAGGCCGAGCAGCATGTCCGCCAGGCTGGTGGCGACAACCACCAGCGGCCCGGCAAGGGCCTCGACAGCATGGGTGATGGTGTGACCGCCCGGCAGGCCGTGCATCAGGATGCCGCCGCCGACCAGGAACATGGCCGCCGTGCCGATCACGGTCAGCGCCTTCATCAGCTTCGGCGCCGCCAGCAGCAAGCCCCGACCCACCGCCGCCTGCAAGCGCCCGCCGCGCTCCAGCAACCAGGCGCCCGCATCGTCCATCTTGACGATGGCGGCGACCAGGCCATACACGCCGACGGTCATCAAGAGGCCGATCCCAGACAGCACCGCCACCTGCGTGGCGAAAGGCTTGTCGGCCACGGTGCCCAGCGCGATGACGATGATCTCCGCAGAGAGCACGAAGTCGGTGCGGATCGCGCCCTTGATCTTGTCCTTTTCCAACGCCACCAAATCGACCGCCGGGTCGGCCAGCAGCGCCAGTTTTTCGGCATGATCGGCCTCGTCCTCGGTGGGTGCATGCAGCCATTTGTGCGCCAGCTTTTCGACGCCCTCGAAGCACAGATAGAGGCCGCCCAGCATCAACAGCGGTGTAATTGCCATCGGCAGCAGGGCACTGATTGCCAGCGCCGCCGGCACCAGGATCAGCTTGTTCTTCAGCGAGCCGACGGCCACCGCCCAGACCACCGGCAGTTCGCGCTCGGCACGCACGCCGGCCACCTGCTGGGCGTTCAGCGCGAGGTCGTCGCCGAGCACGCCGGCGGTCTTCTTCGCCGCGACCTTGGTCATCAGCGCCACGTCGTCGAGGATGGTGGCAATGTCGTCGAGCAGGGCAAGCAGGCTGGCACCGGCCATGGTCAAGTTTTTCCAGATGGGAGAACGGCGGGCAGTTTAGCCGCGATACAAGAAGAAACGATCGGTTAGCGTCGGGCTGATTGCTGACGGCCAGGTTTTTCGGGTCGCCAAGCCTAAAGGTAGGCCAAACGTTGAAGTTCAGAGGCGGTGCGCGGCTTCATCGCGCAGCGTCCTCTGGAACGACGGGTTCGGCTACGCCGTCCACGAGGAAGACTCAGGCAGCGAGCAGCCGGCACCGGGAAATGCGCGAAAGCGTTTCGCCCATGATTTCGCGGGCGATCGCCGTATCGTAGTTGGCCTGTCCCCGAAGCCACCAGCCGTCACTGAGCCCAAAGTACCGACACAGTCGTAGATCGGTGTCGGCTGTGATGGCCCTTTTGCCCGCGACAATATCTCCGATCCGCTGAGGGGGAACGCCGATATCCTTGGCCAAACGGTACTTCGTCAGGCCGAGCGGCTTGAGGAACTCTTCGTCCAGCATTTCGCCGGGAGAAACAGGGGGAACGGTGCGCACGACTATGCTCCTTCAGTGGTAATCCACAATCTCAACATTCTTCGGACCTTCTACGGTCCAAACAAAGCACACACGCCACTGGTCGTTGATGCGGATGCTATGTTGGCCCTTGCGATTTCCCTTCAGTGCTTCCAATTGATTACCGGGTGGCACACGCAGATCTTCCAGGACAGCAGACCAGTCGAGTTGTTCAAGCTTGCGTAGCGCGGGCCGCTCAACATTGACCCAGCGACGGACGCGTTTTCCGAGAAAGAGCGCCTGCGTGTCCTTGCATTTGAAGCTCTTAATCGCCATTTAAAAAGCCTAACGCGTGGCAGACATAACGTCAAGCGTTAATATAGTCCATTCACAGCGCGCAGGTGGGTTTCGTGGGGCCGAACGTCTGACATAACCGGCGCTGCGCGGCTTCATTGCGCAGCGTCCGGTGGAATGATGGGTTCGACCCCGCGTGTGAATGAGGCAATGGCCTATGCCGGAGAATGATTTTTGAGCCACTCGCGCAAGGCCGCATCCACGCGCGTTTGCCAACCCTCGCCACTTTCGCGAAATTGCTCAACCACTTCTCTCGACAAGCGAATGGTGATGCGCTCTTTGGTTGGTGATTTCTGAGGGCCGCGCACTCCTAGTTTCTTTCTCAGGGATGATGGCAATACTTCGCCGGCTGGCTTAAATCTCGCCATATCTTCGGCAGCTAGTTCGCGGACCTCGCCGTCAGTGTCAATCAATGGTTTGCGGCTTGCCATGTCTATTTGCCTCTCTCGTATTTGCTTTACGAAAACTGATTACCCGAATGCCCGTCTCAGTCTCGGTAAAGCACAGAACATGCAGCCGGCGATCCAGGTAGCACAGCGCGATGTAACGGGTTTCGCCATATGCCTTTCGGGTGTCCGGAAACACCAGTGCAGTATTGAAATCGACTTCTGCCACTCGTTCGAACGAAAGCTGGCGCTCTTTGATGTTTCTCTCGTTCTTGGTCGGATCAAAGTCGACTTTCATGAGCTAGAGTGTATGTACAAATAGGTGGCGCGTCAAGGTTTATTGTATGTACAACAACATTCTGTGGTTCCGCGCGATTGTGGGGTCGAACGTAGAGGTGACCGGCGCTGCGCGGCTTCATCGCACAGCGTCCGTGTTGATGGATGGGTTGGGCGTCACTTCGCACCCGCTGTATTTCTCTTCTGCAAGTGATACGTGAGAGATGCCACCACGCACAGTGCCAGGGAATCCTTCGGTATTTTGTCTTCAAGCCCAAACACGAGCGCTCGGTTTCCATCGTACTTGAAGTCATTGGGAAACAAGGTTCTGAAAGTCTCGACCAGATTTGTCTGGCAGTTGAAGTACATCGCGTAGTGATCAGGCGTCTTTCTCTTCCAGTCGATTCGAACCGTGCTTCCGCTCTTGTTTCTTGTGGCGTAGGCAGCCTCGCCCCACTTCAGTGATTCTTCGATTTCTCCTGCGCCTTCCGCAGTTGACGCTGTTTGGAAGATGAACTCTCTGAGGGCTAGTAGCTTCGGACGCACATGGGCCGGATATGCGCTGAACTTTGCTGCAACTTCTGCACTAGCGAAAGGCTTCATTTGAACGCCACGGTTTAGTGACTCTGTGACGCCCAGCGTAGAAGTCACCGGCGCTGCGCAGCTTTATCACGCAGCGTCCGCGTGGACTGCCGGGTTGGGCTGGTCTGTGGTTCTACAAGACGTCCTGTGACATATTTGTGAAGGACGCTGGCCATTAACGTCTGATAAGGAATCGCCTCTTCTGCGGCCTTTGCTTGAATGTCATCAAGATCTCGCGAAGAGATACGAATGTTGACACGCTTGTCTTTGGCTAGCGCTGCTGAAGCCATTGCTGCAAAGCGTGCGATTTCACTTTTGTTTTTTGGAACTGGCTGCCATTCGCCCCTTTCAAAAGATGCCAAAATTTCTTCTTCGAGTCTATCTTCTTTGCCCATTTCCACTCTCCTCATCAAGATACATGCGAGTGGCTTTCCGGCTCGGGATGATCGTTTTCAGGAAGACCTCTTGCTTTGTCTCCACAAACGGCACCAAGTAGGCATAGCCACGAATGCGAACCACAAACATGCGTTGGTTCGGATATTGAACTGTATTCGGATGGTCTAGCACGACAAGAAGACCACCATTTGACATGGCAGACACAACCTCTTCAAAAGATACGCCGCGCTCAGCTTTGAGGCGGATATTTTTCTCGGTATTCCAGTTCACAGGTTTCATGCTGCGAATATTACCCCCGTGTGCCTTGTGGCATCAAGATGCCCGACGTTCAAGGTCAGGGGCGCTGCGCGACGCTTTATCGCGCAGCGTCGCCTGCACCGCAGGGTTGGGCACCTCGTCAGCCGTGACCAGCTTCGGCATGCAACTTCAGTCCAAGAGCACCGATGACTTTAAGGATGGTATCGAAGTCGGGGCTACGATCACCGGAGAGCGCTTTGTAAAGACTTTCGCGAGACAGTCCGGCATCGCGCGCGACCTGTGACATTCCCTTGGCGCGAGCAATATCGCCAAGTGCTTTGGCAATGAATGCGGCATCCCCGTCGGCTTCTTCTAGGCAGGCTTCAAGATAAGCGGCCATTTCCTCTGGGGTTCTGAGGTGTTCGGCGACGTCATAGCGAGTGGTGACGGTCTTAGTCATGGTTGCTACTCCGAAAGATTACGTGCGAGGCGCAATGCAGCCTTGATGTCTTTGGCTTGGGTAGTCTTGTCACCACCAGCCAGCAGAATAATCAGCTCTCGCCCTCGCTTCTTGAAATACACCCGGTAACCGGGACCGTAGTTGATTCGCAACTCCGAGACACCTTCGCCAACCGGTTCAACATCTCCGGGGTTTCCAGCGGCGAGCCGTTCGATCCTTGCTTGGACGCGCGCTCTCGCCTGGAGGTCTCGCAGGTCGTCGAGCCACTGAGCAAAGAGGACGGTTTTGCGAATTTCAATCACGGAGCAACTGTAGCCGCATGGCTACATATTGTCAATGCCATACACGCCGTCACGAGATGCCCAACGTTCAAGGTGACCGGCGCTGCGCGGCTTTACCGCGCAGCGTCCAGTGACCGAAGGGAACGAGGTCGACCGCCATGTTAGGGGTCGGAGGACATCACTCGACAATTCCTGGAAATACGAACCTTCGCGACCACGCCTTTTACCAACCCCACGATTAGGCCATTGATCAATATCCCGGCAGCACACCCTACCAGGAATAGGCTGGGGCCCAACTGCTCGAACATCAAGATGCTCCAAGGCGCAGAGGTGTCCGGTTTAATTGAGGGGTACCGGCTGCAAAGCCAGTACTGATGCGGGTCTTGCACGAGAAACGGGTGTCCACGATTTGAATTTCAGATTGAGCATTTGCAATACTTTCGGGTTTGGCGAGCCTGGGGTGAAGCATGAACGTGGGCAAGACACTGTTTGCGCAAGTGATGTAGTACGTGCCGTGGAAGACCTTCGGGCGCATCATCGACCGTCATGGTGGCGATTCGGGTGTGCGTACTTTGGATTGCGCCGACTTGTTTCGCGTAATGGCGTTCTCCCAATTGACATGGCGCGAGTCCTTGCGCGACATCGAGGTTTGTCTGACGTCCAATCAATCCAAGCTGTTTCACATGGGGTTGAGTGGTGTGCCCGCCAGAGCCACGCTCTCGGACGCTTTGAATCAGAGGGACTGGCGCATTTATCACGCACTGGCCATGCGCCTGATTGTTCGAGCCCGCGGCCTCTACAGCAAAGATTCGACAGGCCTGGAACTCGATGCGACGGTCTACGCTCTGGACTCGACCACCATCGACCTGTGTTTGAGCTTGTTCGACTGGGCTCCATTTCGTTCGACCAAGGCGGCGGTGAAGATGCACACGCTGCTGGATTTGCGGGGAGCAATCCCCGCCTTTATTCACATCAGCGACGGCAAGATGGGCGACGTCAAGGTACTCGACATCTTGCCCATCGAAGCTGGCGCCTTCTACGTGATGGACCGAGGCTATCTGGATTTCGCTCGGCTCTTCAAATTGCATCAGGCGGGGGCGTTCTTTGTGACGCGGGCGAAACGGGGCATGAACGCCCGACGGGTGTACTCGACCAAGACCGATCGAACAGCAGGAGTGATTTGCGATCAGGTGATTTCTCTCAATGGCTTTTACGTCTCCAAGGACTATCCCGAGCACTTGCGGCGTGTTCGATACAAAGATCCCGAGTCGGGCAAGACGTTGGTGTTCTTGTCCAACAACACGGCGCTGCCGCCATTGACCATCGCCGCGTTGTACAAGAGTCGTTGGCAGGTCGAGTTGTTCTTCAAGTGGATCAAACAGCACCTGCGCATCAAGAAATTTCTCGGCACCAGCGAGAACGCAGTGAAGACGCAAATCTGGTGCGCCGTATCGACCTACGTTCTCATCGCCATCGTCAAGAAGGAGCTTCAACTTGATGCCTCGCTCTATACGCTATTACAGATTCTTTCGGTCTCAGTTTTCGAGAAAACCGAGATTTCATGCGCCTTGCGGCCCGATGCGCCCGCACCAAGAATCGTCATTACCGATAACCAGTTGAGTTTGTTCACAATTTAACCGGACGCTTCTG
>CAJBYR010000038.1 GCA_903959855.1 uncultured beta proteobacterium | reverse complement strand
TGGCAGGCGCGCATCGATGCGTTCGGCCTCCAGCGCCATCATCGCCGCCGGCGTCTTGCCCGTGGTACGCGGTTCGGGGCGGATCTCGACCAGTTCCAGCGGCAGTTCGCGCGGCATGCGTTTGGCGTAGTCGTTCCAGCCGGCAACCACCCAGTCGGGCGGTCGGGCGGCAACGGCGGCAACCAGGAGCCTCATGCGGCCTCCGCCGGGCCGCCCGCGCAAGCGCGGCGAAGAAATGGGCACCCCCTCCCTCCCTCCCCCGCCGGGCGGGGGAGGGGACCAGTCACCCCCGCCCTTGGGGCGGGGGGCGGGGGGTGGGTTGTCACATTTGGTCCATGAGCGCGGAACGCGCTCATTCGCCGTCGCTGTCCGCGGCGGCTTTCTTGCGGGTCCGCTTGGGCGTGACCTTCCAGAGTTCTTCGAGGTTGTAGTAGGCGCGCACCGCGGGCTGCATGACATGCACGACGATGTCGCCGAGGTCGACCAGCACCCATTCGCCGGACTCCTCGCCTTCGATGCCGATCACGATGCCGCCGGCTTCCTTGACCTTGTCATGGACGCTCTTGGCGAGCGCCTTGACCTGGCGGTTGGAGTCGCCGGTGGCAATGATCACCCGGTCGAACATCGACGAGACCTTGGTGGTGTTGATCACCTCGATGTCTTTGGCCTTGATGTCTTCAAGGGCGGCGACGGCGAGTTTTTGCAGTTTTCTAATGTCCATGCGGATTCCGGTAGAGCGGGTGCGAGTCAATATAGTCGAGAACGGCGTCGGGAACCAGATGGCGCGCGTTGCCGCCGCGTGCCAGGCGCTCACGAATCGCCGTGGCGGAGATTTCCAGCGCCGTGATGGCGAAGGGAATAATGCGGCCTGCGGGAGCAGCGGCGAGGTCGGCGGCCGTACCCTGGCGGGCGAGATATTCGTTGTCGAGAGTGGTATTGCCTGAGCCGACGCTCAATTCGTGCCCCGGTCGCGTTGCCACCGCGATGTGCGCCAGGCCGAACAGCTCGCGCCAGCGCTGCCAGGCCTCCAGGCGCGAAAAGGCATCCGCCCCCAGCAGCACCACCAGCGGCCGTGCCGGGCCATGCAGCCGGCGCTGGCGTTCGAGGGTGGCAACGGTGTAGCTGGGCTTCGCGGCCTCCAGCACTTCGCCGGGATCGACGCTGAATCCGGGCAGTCCGGCAATCGCCCGTTCCACCATGGCCAGCCGGTGCCCGGCGGCAGCCTGCGGCGCGTCGCGCAGCGGCGGATTGCCGGCGGGAACAAAACAGATTTCGGCAAGGTCAAGTGCCTCGCGCGCTTCGATGGCCAGGCGCAGGTGTCCGATGTGGGGCGGGTCAAACGTGCCGCCGAACAGGCCGAGGACCCCCGTGCCCGCCTCACGCATCGGGTTCGCCGGGCGATTCGGGCGTTTCGGGCGCCTCGGGCGCGGCGGCGAAGACGTCGCGATAGGAGAGGTAGATGCTGGCAACCATGGTCGGCGCCAGGACGAAAATCAGCAGCATGCGCAAGGCGGTGTTGAGAATAGTCAGCAGCGACCCGGAAATCTGCCCGGCAATGATCAGGATCACGCCGGGAACGATGGCAGCGACGAAGATCAGCACCACGCCGTAGGTGGCAAAGGCTTTCCAGTTGCGCCAGCTGGCGACAAAGCTGAAGAACAGCGATTTCGCCGCGCCGATGCCGTCCCAGGCCGTCAGCAGCGGCGCGAACCAGAAGGCCATCAGCATGGGTGAGGCCAGCACCAGGAGGATCGCCATGTCGGTGCTCAGCGCGACGAGCTCTTCCGGACTGATGCCGTCGTTGATATTCACCGGATCGCCAAGGAAGGAGGCGCCGATCACCAGCAGGCTGGAACCGAGCAGGTGCAGGCCGCCAAGTCGCGCCATTCCGACGCGCTGGGCCGCGATGCCTTCGCCGATGATTTCACTGCTGAAAGGCTTGCCCTGCTCGACGGCGCGGCAGCCGTTGGCCAGCATCACGGTGAGCGCCGGCAGCAGCAGGGGCAGGACGAAGGGGCCGATCTTGGGGATCAGGTTAACCACGATCACCGTCAGCAGGTAGCCGAAGGTCAGCGCCGTCATCAGCGGCGGGTGGCGGCGGAACAGGGCGAAGCCGCCCAGCAGCCAGAGGGCGCCGTGGCGCGCGGGCAGGTGGCGGGCGTTCATAAGGCGTCCTGGTCCATGAAGTCGATCACCCGCGCCGTGGTCGGCGGCAGGGCCTGGGTGTCGAAGGCGACATCGCCTTCCGGATCCGGCGTGCCGCTGGCAGCCAGCCCGGCGAAATCGAACAGGCGGGCGTCGAGCAGGTGCGAAGGCACGACGTTGGCCAGGCTCCTGAACATGGTTTCGACGCGACCAGGAAAGCGGCGCTCCCAGTCGTTCAGCATCTGCTTGACCTGCTGGCGCTGCAGGTTGGGCTGCGAGCCGCAAAGGTTGCAGGGGATGATGGGGAAGTCGCGCAGTGTTGCCCAATTCTCAAGATCGCTCTCGCGGCAATAGGCCAGCGGGCGGATCACGATGTTGCGGCCGTCATCGGAGACCAGCTTGGGCGGCATGGATTTGAGTTTGCCGCCGAAGAACATGTTGAGGAACAGCGTCTGCAGGATGTCGTCGCGATGGTGCCCGAGCGCGATGCGCGTTGCGCCGAGTTCGCCGGCGACGCGGTAGAGCACGCCGCGGCGCAGGCGCGAACAAAGCGAGCAGGTGGTCTTGCCTTCCGGAATCACGCGCTTGACGATGGAATAGGTGTCCTCGTTCTCGATGTGGAAGGGTACATCAATCGAGCGCAGGTAGTCGGGCAACACATCGGCGGGGAAACCGGGCTGCTTCTGGTCGAGGTTGACGGCGACGATGTCGAACTCGACCGGCGCGTGCTCACGCAGGAACAACAGGATGTCGAGCAGCGCAAACGAATCCTTGCCGCCGGAAAGGCAGACCATGACCTTGTCGCCGGCACCGATCATGTTGAAGTCGGCAATCGCCTGGCCGACTTCGCGGCGCAGGCGCTTGGCCAGCTTGTTGTTTTCGAAAGCGGCCTTCTGCGCCTGGCGGGCGGTGGGGGCGGGATTCAGCACTGCGCTCATAAATGGGCGGTCCGTCCGCCATCGACGTTGATCACCTGTCCGGTGACATAAGGGGCATCAAAGATCAGGAACTTCACTGTGCGGGCGATGTCGGCCGGCGCGCCGACCCGCTTCAGCAGGCTGTGCTCAATGATAGCCGCGCGCTCGGCCGGCGGAAAGTCATCCGTGCCCTGGGGCCATTCGATGGCGCCGGGCGCCACTGCATTCACCCGCACGCGCGGCCCGAACTCCTGCGCCAGGGCGCGGGTAAGGCCGAGCAGGCCGGCCTTGGCCGCGCAATACACCGCATAACCCTTGAGCGGCCGTTCGGCATGGATGTCGGTGATGTTCACGATGCTGCCGCCGCTGGCCGCGAGGTGCGGCGCGGCGGCCTGGGCCAGGAAGAAGGGCGCCTTGAGGTTGGAGCCAAGCAGATCGTCCCAGATCGCCGTGTCGACAGCGCCGACTTTCGTGGCGTAGAAGGAGGAGGCGTTATTCACCAGCGCATCGAGCCGGCCGAACCGCGCCACCACTGCTTCGACCAGGGGCGGCAGGGCGGCGACATCGAGCAGGTCGGCAGCGAACACGGCCGCGCTGTCGGGGCGGGTACCGTTCAGGCCGGCGGCGAGGTCCTCGGCTTCGGCACGTGAGGCGCGGCAATGGATGGCAACCCGCGCCCCCGACGCGTGCAGCGTGCGCGCGATCCCGGCGCCGACACGGCGGGCGGCGCCGGTAATGAGAACCACGGGGGCGGGTGAGGCGGCGGTCATGCGGGAAGTATAGCGGCGAGCACCCGCGCCGCCGCCGCGAAGCCGAAGCCGGCGGTCACGGCTACGGATGAGCCATAGCCGGCGCAGTTGAGCCCGGCACCGGCGTCGAATTCATCCGCCTCGGGAGTGGCGCAGGCCCCGGTGCCGTGCGGCGCCTGTTCGGGCGAGAACACGCAATCAACCCCGAACTTCGTCTTCGGATCACGGCTGAAGCCGTAGTCCTTGCGCAGTTTGGCGCGCACCTTTGAGGCCAGCGCGTCCTGCGTGGTGCGCGCCAGGTCGATGACCTCGATGCGCGTCGGGTCGACGCGGCCGCCAGCGCCGCCGGTGGTGACGATGCGCAGGCCGTTACGGCGGCAATGCGCGATCAGCGCCGCCTTGGCCCGCACCTGGTCGATGGCGTCGATCACCGCGTCGCAGGCCGGCAGCAATTCGGCGATACTGCGCTCATCGATGAATTCCTCGATGCAGGCCACGTCGCAGTCGGGGTTGATGGCGAGGATGCGCTCGCGCATCGCCAGCACCTTGGCCGCGCCCAGCGTACTGCCGAGGGCCTGGACCTGGCGGTTGATGTTGGATTCGGCGACGTGGTCGAGGTCGATCAGGGTCAGGTGGCCTAGCCCAGAGCGCGCCAGGGCCTCGACCGCCCAGGAGCCGACGCCGCCGATGCCGATCACCGTGACGTGGGCATGTGCGGCGCGCTCAAGCGCGCCACTGCCGTAGAGGCGCTCGATGCCGCCGAAGCGTCGCTGGTGGTCGGAGGAAGTGCTCACCCCGCAATTCTAATTCGGCGCCGGGCCGGGAATCCAGCAGCTAGCGATAGTGACTAGCCGCCCGGATGGTCGGCTGTATCGGGCGGGTCCAACTCACTCGATGCTGCCGATGTGCCTCGATAGTGATCCAGTCACCTGGCGTTTCTTTCGCGCACGATGGGCGGCATATACTTTACGGAAAACCGCCAGCCCTCCGGCGTATCACGCAAAACCAGCGTCTTCGACGTTGCGCCTTCCTCGAACAGGTGATCCGAGTTGGCAAGCTCCAAAGCGCCGATGCCCTTGATGATGCAAGCGCCCGGAATCGTGGTGAACACCGATTCGTTGGCAATCAGCACGAATTGCCCCGCCTTGGATTCGGAGCAGGCAAGCCCGCCGGGGATCGAGTGAGGGTCCTTTTTCCAGGCAATTCGCAGGGCGTCGAGGCCTTTCACCAACTCCGGCGTGACCTTGATCGAGAGAACGACTTCGCGCGATTTTTCGTGGCTCATCGATTCATCCTACCATCCACACGCAGCCTGCGCATTGCCCCATGCCCGGCTTTGTGAGTCCTTTTCATTCTTCAGGCCACGGGCAAAATGGCAGCCTCATTCTGGTGCATCATGTCTTTGTGTCGGGGCAGCCCGCTTTCCGTTGGCCAACATCCGTAACGATCCCGCGATGAATCCGTTTCAGAAGCGCACTGCCGTGCGTATTGCTACGATCAGCTTTCTGATGGCGGCTATCGCCAGTCCATTGGCGTGGTACATCGCGCAGGAGAGCGCAGAAGAGAGCGTCGTGTCACTCGCCATGGAGGAATCCGAGCGACTCTTGCGGCACTTTGATGCAGTCAATCTGAATGCGGCGAATGCCATCGAACACGCGCAGGCGGCCGCCGAAGCTATTTCAGGCGGCTTGTTTGATATTGCCGAGATATACGATAGCCAAGGGAAAAAACTTGCCGAAGGGATGAACCCGGAGGGTGCAGCGATTGAATCCGCTCTGCCGCGCCATCAGGCACCCAGTTACGTTACTTCCTCGTACGAGAGCCTCACTGTTTCCGGAGGGATCTGGGTTCTCAGGGTTTTTGTGCCGGTAAGGCTCTCCGCAGCCGACAAGGCCGGACCAGTTTCCGGCTATTTCGAAGGCGTCCGGATTGTGCCGCCCTGGCAACGGGAACAGATCTTTTTCAGTTCCCTGGTAGTCGCATTGATGGCAGGCCTGGCATCGCTGCTCTGCGGTGCCGTTCTCTACCCGGTTGTAGTGCGCCTGTCGACCGAGAACGAACGAACCGCCGGCGAATTGCTCGATTCGCAAGCCGCGCTGATTGATGCGCTGCGCCGGTCGGAGTGTGAGTTGGAGAGCAAGATCAATCAGCGCACTCTTGAACTTCAAACCGAGCAAACGCGCACCAAGGAGCTGCTCCACAACATTCTGCCGAAAGAAGTTGCTGACGAATTGTCAGCCACTGGCAGGGTCCGCTCTGTCCGGCATGAAGCGGTGAGCATACTATTTACCGACTTCAGTGAATTCACCCAGGCTGTCTCGGCAATGCCGGCAGACCGGATGGTCGCAGAGCTTAACGAGATATTCGAAGCCTTCGACAGCATCACGGACGCCAATGGGGTCGAGAAGATAAAAACCATTGGTGATGCCTACATGGCCGCCGCCGGGCTGCCGAAGGCATGCCCCGATCACGCCCATCGTTGCGTGCGGTCCGGGCTGGAGATGATTGACTATCTGAACGAGAGGAACAGAACCACGGCATTCAAATGGACCCTTCGGATCGGGGTTCATTCAGGCCCGGTGGTGGCGGGCGTTGTCGGCAAGCGCAAATATGCCTTCGATGTCTGGGGTGATACGGTGAATATCGCGTCCCGAATGGAAAGCGCAGGCGAGTCCGGCCGCGTCAACATTTCCGCCTATACCTGCGATCTGATCCGTCAAGACTTCGATTGTGAGTACCGGGGCAAGGTGGATGCCAAAGGCAAAGGAAGTCTCGACATGTACTTTGTTACCGGAAAGCGGGCGATCTGATTGTATGCGTCCGGCTGCGCCACCATGAGAGGTTGGATATAGGTGGATACTCCTGTCTAGACACCAGTATTTACGCGCCTCACGGCGATTCCGCCGACCTACTTTGATGAAATATTCGGGCTAGCCTTTCATTAGCAGGCGAAGAGGCAAGTGCGTGGAAGTTCGTCCCGGAGTGTTGGATCAGCCATTTCTCCCGTCTGGTGTGACAGGAGGGTGACATGACCCACCAATGAAAAACGGCCCCCATCGCTGGGAGCCGCTTGGATACTGGTGGCCGGGCAGCTCAAAGCGGTCGGCGCAGGGAGAGGGCGCCGCGCATCATGCCATCGGTGTAGCCGGTAGCGCGGTCAGTGGGATAGAGTTCCTTGATCCGCTTGCGCACGCCGGGGTTGATCGCGTCTTCCGGGCCATGGCACTCCATGCAGACGCTTTGCATCATTATGGGTTGCATGTAGCGATAAAAGCGCTTACCACCCTCGGCGACGATTTCGCCTTTGTCAATCTTGGCCGGTGGCTCACCAGCGCTAATACGGCGGTCAAACTCTGCGAAAGCGCCGGTTTCCCAAGCGTCGGGAAGTCCTTTGGCGTTACGGTTCCTGGGGCTTATCTGGCGGATTTCCCAACCGGTTTCTTCGGAGGCATCGGCCAATACCTTGGGAGCCAGATGGCTGTAGGCCACCAGCGTTTCTGCCGTGCCGCGTTTGGCAATCTCCGCCTGAATGACATTCAAAAGCTTGGGCGGCAGTGACTGCGCGACCAAGCGAGCATCTTTGAGTAACGCCGCGTCGTCAGCACCGTATGCGAGGCCGGCAAACAGCAACGTGCAACCAACCGCGATTAATCTACGCACACACCCTCCTGTTCTTTTTTAAGGATAACCCAAAATGAAATCCTGGCGGCCTTCGAGTAAGGTTGCCGGGATTTTCTATTGGGCCGGAGCGCCGGTCGCCCACCGAGCCCCGATCTCCCTCAGATACCCCAACCTTCGCCAAGGCCAAGCAGCGTCATGACGCCGAGCACGGCAAAGATACCCTTGTTCGTCTTGCCTTCAAACTCGCAGGTGACGGGATGACGTGGTGGAGGCTTTCGTTCCATGGATCCATTTTGGAAGAGCAATGAAATTCGCTCAAGGTTTCGTCGAGACGGTCGTAGAAGGAGTTAACAGAGCACGATGGAAAACCCCCACCGGCTCGACGAGATACCTGCAGTGCCTGACTCAAAAGTGACGTCGTTTGCAATCCGGTTTGCAACTAAATGCCGCCGTTGTGAGCGTTCCACGAGAACGAACCTGAAGCGACTGGAAGCGAACCACACTCGACCCCGGCCTCAAGGGTCGGCACCGCAGGAACCCAAAATGTGACCCTGGCGGCCTTCGAGCAAGGTCGTTGGGGTCGTTGTTTCGTTCCATCCCATCCCCCGCCAAAGCAAAGGCCCCGCAGGTCATCAGACGAGCGGGGCCTTGGTGTTACTGGTGGCCAGGGGCAAACGCCCCTTGACGCTCACGCCGAGCGCCAATGGGTCCAACCTGGCTCCAACAATGCAATGGCTAGTTGTAGCCTAGAACGGCGATGCTATCAAGCTCGTCCATACCGCCTCCTCCGCTGGAATTGTGCAGATAGCCCAGGAAAGCTATCGCCACTCCATTTGTATTGATTGACCAACTGATCTGAAGCTACTTTATCCCCAAGTCGGAGGCCGTTGATCGAACCTACTCAAATGGAAATAGGGGCGGTTTATGAATTTGCAGATCATTCGGTCAAACGGTAACGCCCCACCGATGCCTAGCTGAACCGCCTGCCTCTCAAGGCCGGCCCATACGCCCTTGCAAAGGCGGCTACCCTCAAGTCTTCAGGTAGCTGGCTGAATCAACATGTTGTTAGATGCAATGGTCGCTGAGGCGTGTAGTTATCGCGTACGCTCACTGACCAAGGGCGCGAGTGGTGTGAAAGGCCCCGCAGGTCATCAGACGAGCGGGGCCTTGGCGCTACTGGTATCCAGACGGGGGCATGGGGGGGTAACAATCGGATTCCCGGCCAGAATGAATTCCGCGTATAGACGGTCGTCCTTCTGAATATGCGTTGCCAACCAGTTCTGATAAAACTGGGCAACGTCAGCTGGCGCTACCTTCCGGAGCGATTCGTCGATAAATATCTCGGCAGCCTGAAGGATGCGGCGGTGCTCCTGTATGTGACTCCCAATCTGCGGGAAGCCGTAAAGGCGCATCAATGCTTCCTCGAACTGAAAGTGAAATTCTGCATAGCGCAGGATTCCAAGGATCGCAAAATGCAGTTCGGACCAGCCTTGCTGCGTCGTTATTACTTCCTCCACTGCCGCAAAGCGCTTGATCAGTTCTTTGTGCTGATCATCGATCTCGGTTATGCCTATCGAATACTCATCGCGCCAGCACATGGCAAGGGCGGAATTCTGGTCAGCCATGTCGGCATTCTGCATAGGTCAGGCGTGGCGAATCAAGCCGAGGTTTTGAGCAAGAATCTGACGACCGTTCCAAGCATCAATCGCCTCAGCAAGGTTCTCGGCCGTAGGCCCAACGCCTCCGCAGGAATTGCAGACGATTGACCATCGCTCTATGTCAATCTCAACCGGGGTGGCCTGATCAGATGCGCAGAAAGGACAGGGGGAAATGGAGTTGGCGGACATGAATGCCGATCATGCCCCCATATGAAATTGGTGTAAATCCAGCGAAAGGCATAGGCGCGTCAGGGAAAGACGTTTGACTCGGTACCCAATCCCGGCCGATTGGCTCCTTGCGACTAGCCCGATGGCCCATCTGAAGATAGCTTCACATCGGCAAGACATCCCAAACTGTGCGCCACCAGTCAAAAAAGCAAAGGCCCCGCAGGTCAAAAGACGAACGGGGCCTTGGTGATACTGGTGGC
>CAJBYR010000037.1 GCA_903959855.1 uncultured beta proteobacterium | reverse complement strand
TCGATCAGGATGTTCTGCCCGCCCACCTGCAGCAGCAGCGAGGCATGGCCCAGCCAGGTGATGCGCGGTTCCCGCGTGCGCCGCGCCAGCAGGGCGTGGTCGACCGGCGTTGTCCACTTTGCGGCGAAGGCCTCGTAGCCGCCCTCGGGCGGCGCCACCGGGCGGAAGTCGCCGCGCAGGTTGCGGAACAGGATCTCGTACCAGGGGAAACCGCCCGCCTTGGCCGCAGGGTCGGAATTGACGAAGCCCCCGGGCCGGTGATGTGCCTTGTTGGCGTCGTAATGGATGTTTGCCGGCGTGCAGGCGGCAAGCGCCATCGCCAGCAGAAAACTTGCAAGCAGCGCCTTCACAGGCCGAGCCAGGGCCGCAGGTTGAGTTCGGCGACGATGCCGGCGAACACCGCCGCACCAAACCAGTTGTTGTGACGGAAGGCCTTGAAGCAACCGTCGCGCTCGCGTCCGCGGATCAGCGTGTAGTGATAGCCGGCGATCAGCGCCGCCAGCGCCAGGCCACCGAAGTAGCCGGCACCGTAGTGCAGGTCCCAGCCGATCACGCCGAGGATGGCCAGGGTGATCGCGTAGCACGTCATCACGGCGACGACATCGAAGCGGCCGAAGGTGATCGCCGCAGTGCGGATGCCGATCTTCACATCATCGTCGCGATCGACCATGGCGTACTCGGTATCGTAGGCCAGGGCCCAGAAGATGTTGGCGGCCAGCAGCGTCCAGGCCAGCGGTCCGACCTCGCCGGTGGCGGCGAAAGCCATCGGGATGCCGAAGCCGAAGGCGACGCCGAGGTAGGCCTGCGGCAGGGCGAAGAAACGCTTGGTAAACGGATAGCTGCCGGCAAGAAACAACGCCACCAGAGTCAATTGCCAGACGTCGCGCATGATCGGCAGCGCAACAGCGAAGGCACAGAGGCACAGCACCGCAAAGAGCACCAGCGCTTCGCGCACGGTCACGGTTCCGGCAGCCAGCGGCCGCTCCCGGGTGCGTTCAACGTGAGGATCGAACTTGCGGTCGGCGTAATCGTTGATGACGCAGCCTGCCGAGCGCATCAGCAGCGTACCGAGGGCGAATATCCACACCAGCAGGAGGTGCGGTTGGCCCTCGGTTGCCAGCCACAAGGCCCAGAAGGTGGGCCACAGCAGCAGCAGCGTGCCGATCGGCTTGTCCAGCCGCATCAGCTTTTCGTAAAGCGACAGGCGCTGCTTGAGTTCGGCGAAAGTCATTGCGGCGAATTTTACCGGCAGCCGGGCGGAAGTAATCACGGTACCCGAGATTGCAATGGCTTTACGTGCCAGCCACCGATGGGCCTGACACGCCGGGCACTCGCCAGCCTGACGGCGCTTGGTTCCGAACCCCTGGCACTGGCGGCGCTACCGGTGCCCCGCGTGGTGGCAGCGGTAAACCAGCCGGCGGGGCGCGTCCACCAGCGCGTGGGGGTGGGGTGGCCGTGGCTCAGGCGGTCAAACGCGGCAGGAGTCGAATGCCACTCCTGCCGACTTAAACGACCCACTGTACCAATACGTTAAAACGGCAAGCTAAACGATAGCTCTGAACGCCGCATTGTGTGTCGCGGTGTTCTGATCAAGGCCGACAACTCGAAGGACAGCGACAAGCGTCCGACGTCGATGTGGTCGCCAAGGCAGTTTTTGGCAAGATGTCGCCATGCAACGGCTTAGCCGCATTCTCTATGACCTACGCCGTCCCCGACGCCTCTTTCCCCGACGCCTCTTTTAACTGCGCCCCCGCCGCCCAGCGTTTTTCCTTTCGGGCAGACCATTGCCGCTTGACACTCGTTGCCGACAGCGGTGAAGCCGGACGGACAGAGTGGGGGGGCTACGCAAGGTCGGCCCGTGGTGCCCGTGGTGAGGGTCGCGCCGGTCGGGCAGGCGGGCTTTTCAGATTTCGCGCAAGCCACCGCTCCCCGTACGCCGACCCTAACCATCGTCGATCCGCTCGGACACGACGGCGAGGGGGCGCCGGGGGATACGCAGCGCCCCAGCGGATCATCGGGCGAGGTAACGTGGTTGAACCCCGCAGGGCAGGTCAACCCACCTGCGACGACACACCGCTCACCTTGAGCTGTGCTGCCACTAGGGCAAGTCGCGAGACTCCGGCACGCCCCCTCTTGGGCGGTGAGGCCCGGTGGGCAGCCAGTGGGACTGGCTATACACTTAGCGCCAATCATGGCTACTGCACTACCGGGGGGGCAAGTCGCTTTGACAACTTGCGCCTGAGCCGACGAACACCACACGGCCGCGAAAAAAAACAGCGCGAAAATTTTGGATGACATTGGGCTTGTCCTTTCGAGGTCGAGGTCATTTCGATTCAACACTCTGCCAATTCCTTCGCGGCAAGTCAAACTTCCAACGAAGCATCCAAACCCGATGGTTCACTTAAGCGGGCCCACACGCCAGGTCTGGTTGGTGGAATATTTGCGAGCATCGCCGTGAATGACTGCGACACAAATCCAATCTTTTTCGGTGCGGTTCTCCCAAATCCTTGCGGGGACACCACATTTTCAGGGGTGACGATGTGGTAGTGCGAAGAGCGAGTAAGCCTGTGACGCTGCCC
>CAJBYR010000036.1 GCA_903959855.1 uncultured beta proteobacterium | reverse complement strand
GTGAAGGGAAAAAAGGAGGGGCGGAAGCGCACCTTCATGTCATCCGACTCGAAGAAGCGCCGCAGGAAATCGGCGACCACACCCTTGAGATCGGCAAAGCTGACCTTCTCGCCGACCCAGAGGCCCTCGACCTGATGGAACATCGGCGAATGCGTGGCGTCGGAATCGACGCGATAGACGCGCCCCGGGCAAATGATGCGTAGCTCGGGCATGGTTTCGGCATCGCGATAACGTTCGGTGTGGGCCAGCATGGCGCGGATCTGCACCGGGCTGGTGTGGGTGCGAAGCAGCACATCGTCATGCACCTTGCCGTCTTCGCCGAGCAGGTAAAAGGTGTCATGCATCGACCGCGCCGGGTGGTTCTCGGGCGTGTTGAGTGCGGTGAAGTTATGCCAGTCGGTCTCGATCTCGGGGCCGTCGGCGACATCGAAACCGATGGAGCTGAACAGTTGCTCGATGCGATCGAGGCTGATGCTCACCGGATGCAGGCCACCCTGCGGCAGTCCGCGTCCGGGCAGCGTGACATCAAGCGCCTCGGTGGCCAGCTGGGCTTCCAGCTGAGCATTTTTCAGGGCCTCGCGCCGTGCCGTCAGCGCCGACTCTATGCCCACCTTGGCGACGTTGATTGCGGCACCTGCCGTTTTCCGCTCGTCGGCCGGCAGCTTGCCCAGGCTCTTCAGCAAGGCCGTCAGCGAACCCTCCTTGCCGAGGTAGCGCGCCTTGGCGTCTTCCAGCTTGGCCGGCTCGGTGGCAGCGGCAAAGTCGGCTGTCGCGGAGGCTACGAGTTGATCCAGGTTATCCATTGATCAGGAAATAGAAGCGGGAGTAAAAAAGGAGGCCCCAACAGCCTGGGCCTCCTTCTCCGGGTACTACGTGAATCAGGCCGTCAGTTTCGCCTTGGCCTGTGCGGCCAGTGCGGCAAATGCCGGCTTGTCGAACACGGCGAGGTCGGACAGGATCTTGCGATCCACTTCGATCGACGCCTTCTTCAGGCCGTTCATCAGGGTGCTGTACTTCATGCCCAATTCACGGGCCGCCGCGTTGATACGGGCGATCCACAGAACACGGAACTGCCGCTTGCGTTGACGACGGTCGCGGTAGGCATATTGCCCGGCCTTCATCACCGCTTCTTTGGCGATGCGATAGACCTTGCTGCGCCGGCCGCGGTAACCCTTGGCCAGGTCGAGAACCTTCTTGTGGCGCGCGCGCGCCGTTACACCACGTTTGACTCTTGGCATGGTGTCTCTCCTTAACCGTTGGGCAGCATGGCGCGAACCGACTTGGCGTCGGAGGCATGCACGGCGAGTACGCCGCGCAACTGGCGCTTGCTCTTGGTGGTTTTCTTGGTCAGGATGTGGCGCTTGAACGCCCCACCGCGCTTGATGCCACCGGAAGCGCGAATGATAAAGCGCTTCTTGGCACCGCTCTTGGTCTTCATCTTCGGCATCGAAGATCTCCCTATTACATGACTGCCAGGTGTTTCCCGCCTCGGGAACGCTTGGTGACCCGCAATCACTTCTTGTTTCCGCGTGCATGGCACGCGGAACGTCCTGCTACAAACTCATGCCGCCTTCTTCTTCGACGGCGCCAGCACCATGATCAACTGGCGCCCTTCCATCTTCGGCCACTGCTCGACCATTGCCTGCTGCTCGAGGTCCAGCTTGATCCGCTCCAGCATGCGCATGCCGATTTCCTGGTGCGCCATTTCGCGTCCGCGGAAACGCAGCGTTATCTTTGCCTTGTCGCCTTCGCCCAGGAACTTGATCACGTTACGCAGCTTGATCTGGTAATCGTTTTCGTCGGTACCGGGGCGGAACTTCACTTCCTTCACCACCACCTGCTTCTGCTTCAGCTTGGCCTCATGCTGGCGCTTGGCTTCCTGGTACTTGAACTTGCCGATGTCCATGATCTTGCAGACCGGCGGCGCCGCCATCGGCGCAATTTCAACCAGATCCAGACCGGCCTCTTCTGCCAGCGTCAGCGCCTGACGGATAGGGACTATGCCCAGTTGTTCGCCGCCTTCCCCGACCAAACGGACCTCGGGTGCGGTTATTTCCTCATTGAGGCGCTGCGTCTTTTCTTGAGCGATGGTTCAGTTCTCCATAAAAATCAAAAAATCAGACCTCCGAACTTCTGGTGCATTTCTCATGCAACAGACGATCGATCAAGGCCTGGGGGGACATCTGCCCGAGATCCTTATTGCCGCGGGCACGCAAAGCAACCAACCCTGCCGCCTTCTCTTTGTCACCAACGACAACGATGTAAGGCCGCTTCAACAAGCTATGTTCCCGTATTTTATAGTTAATTTTCTCGCCGCGCAAATCGCAATCAACACGCAAGCCCGCCTCGCGCAGCATTTTCGCGACATTCTCGGCGTAATCGGCCTGGCCTTCCGAGATACTGGTCACGACGACCTGCACCGGCGCCAGCCACAAGGGGAAGGCGCCGGCGTGGTTTTCCACCAGGATCCCGATGAAACGCTCCAGCGAACCGAGGATCGCGCGGTGCAGCATCACCGGGGTGTGGCGTGCATTGTCTTCGCCGACATACTCGGCACCCAGGCGCTGCGGCATGGAGAAATCGACCTGCACCGTGCCGCACTGCCAGGAACGGCCGATGGCGTCCTTGATGTGGAACTCGATCTTCGGCCCGTAAAAGGCGCCCTCTCCCGGCAACTCCTCCCAGGTGAGACCACTGGCCGTCAGCGACGCACGCAAGGCAGCCTCGGCCTTGTCCCAGACCTCGTCGGAACCGACCCGGCTGGCGGGGCGCAAAGCCAGCTTGACTGCGACGTCGGTGAAGCCGAAGTCGGAATACACCTGCCGCACCAGTGAATTGAACGCCGTCACTTCCGGCTGTATCTGGTCATCGGTGCAAAAGATATGGCCGTCGTCCTGAGTGAAGCCGCGCACACGCATCACGCCGTGCAAGGCCCCCGAAGGCTCGTTGCGATGGCAGGAGCCGAACTCGCCATAACGCAGCGGCAGGTCGCGGTAGGAACGGGTGTCAGTATTGAACAGCTGAATGTGCCCGGGGCAGTTCATCGGCTTGACGCCGTAATCGCGGTTTTCCGAACCCGTGGTGAACATGTTGGCGTGGAAATGCTCCCAGTGGCCGGACTTTTCCCACAAGGCGCGATCGAGGATCTGCGGGCAGCGCACTTCCTGATAGCCGTTTTCGCGATACACGCGACGCATGTATTGCTCGATTTCCTGCCACACCGTCCAGCCGTGCGGGTGCCAGAACACCAGACCGGGCGCTTCTTCCTGAAGATGGAACAAGTCGAGTTGGCGGCCAAGCTTGCGGTGGTCGCGCTTTTCCGCCTCTTCCAGCATGTGCAGGTAGCCGTCGAGTTCTTCCTTCTTCGCCCAGGCCGTGCCGTAGATTCGCTGCAACTGCTCGTTCTTCGAGTCGCCGCGCCAGTAGGCGCCGGCCACCTTCATCAGCTTGAAGTGCCTGAGCTTGCCGGTGGAAGGCACGTGCGGCCCGCGGCAAAGGTCGATGAAATCGCCCTCGCGATACAGCGAGACATCCTCGCCCTGCGGGATCGCGGCAATCAGTTCGGCCTTGTAATGCTCACCGATGGACTTGAAGAAATCGACCGCCTTGTCGCGCGACCAGACTTCACGCGTGACCGGAAAGTCCTTCTTCGACAACTCGGCCATGCGCTTTTCAATCGCCGCGAGATCTTCCGGTGTGAACGGGCGCTTGTAGGCAAAGTCGTAATAGAAACCGTTCTCCACCACCGGGCCGATGGTCACCTGCGCCTCGGGGAACAACTCCTTGACCGCGTAGGCCATCAGGTGCGAGGTCGAGTGGCGGATGATTTCCAGGCCATCGGCATCTTTCTCGGTGACGATTGCCAACTGCGCATCGCGTTCGATCGGGCAGGACGTATCGACCAGGGCACCATCGATGCGGCCGGCAAGCGCCGCCTTGGCCAGCCCGGCGCCGATCGAGGCCGCCACGTCGGCCACGGTGAGGGCTTGTGCGTACTCGCGTTTCGATCCATCGGGCAGGGTGATCACCGGCATTTCGCAGACTCCAGAAAAAGCAACAGGGCGCACGCTTCACGCGAAAATCACGCGGTGCGCCCTGCATTTCAAGGGGTGAAATTTTATCACAGCGCGCCAGTGGCTTACGGCATGATTGCAGCCTTTGACACCTCCAGGAAAGGCCGGCAATGGATATCGACGGATTCATGGAAAACTACAAGCGGGCGTGGGAAACCAGTGACGAAAACCTGCTCGCATCGCTCTTCGCCACGGATGGCAGCTATCGCAATACCCCCTTCGCCTTGCAGCAGGGGCACGAGGCCATCAAGCAATACTGGCAGCGCACCAAGCTGCAAAGCGACATACAGCTTGACTACGAAATCCTCGAACGCCATGCCGGCGGCGGCGTCGCGCATTGGCGCACGCGCTACCAGGTCACCTCGGAAGACATGTTCAAGATCTGGGCGGCCTCCACGGGGACCAACATGCTGGCGCGCAAGGAAGGCGATCCCCTGCCCCGTCTGGTGCTTGATGGCATCGCCATCGCGGAATTCGATACCGCCGGCCTGTGTCGCGAGCTGCGCCTGTGGTGGCACAGCAAGATCGACGACTGAACACAGCGGCACACATAGCAAAAAGCCACCCGAAGGTGGCTTTATTGCGATTTGCCAGGCCAGTTTCCCAGGGAAAACTGGTAGGCGCGATTGGACTCGAACCAACGACCCCCACCATGTCAAGGTTCTACGATTCCTCTTAACCATGCGGGTTAGCGAGAGATCTATGGCGTAAACTGTGGCGCACAATTCAATACTTGAACGAATCGTAGCACCTGGCGGACGCTAAGTTTGACCTTGAGCGCCTTCGAGCGCTTTGGCGCGCCTTCTTGACGAGGCTAACTTGGGGCGAGTGAAATGCCAGCAACTGCATCGCGCAGTCGTCACCGATACATTGGTGTGATCAAGCTGCGACTTAAGAGCATTCCGACGTCCTCGGTAGTCTGTACGAGCGGCAGCTTTAGGGTTGCGTACCAAGCCCTTCCACGATCGCTGGTAGCGAAATTGGAGGCCTTGGCTGGCGGTCGGCAACCGGCCACAACCGGACCTAGCCACCGCTCCTCCAATTCGCAGGTTTGTTTGCCGTGTTTTCTCGGAAGCCGTCATTCAATCGGC
>CAJBYR010000035.1 GCA_903959855.1 uncultured beta proteobacterium | reverse complement strand
GTCCTATCTGGTCATGGACAAGATCATCGCTGCCTGCAAGCAGACCGGTGCTCAGGCCGTCCATCCGGGCTATGGCTTCCTGTCCGAGAACGCCGAGTTCTCGCGCCGTCTGGAAGAAGAAGGCATCAAGTTCATCGGGCCGAAGCACTACTCGGTCGCCAAGATGGGCGACAAGATCGAGTCCAAGAAGCTCGCGATCGCCGCAAAGGTCAATACCATCCCCGGCTATAACGATGCCATTGCCGGTCCGGACGAAGCGGTCAAGATCGCTCAGGGTATCGGCTATCCGGTGATGATCAAGGCCTCGGCCGGCGGCGGCGGCAAGGGCCTGCGCGTCGCTTTCAACGACCAGGAAGCCGCCGAGGGTTTTGTGGCCTGCAAGACCGAGGCCAAGAATGCCTTCGGCGACGATCGCATCTTCATCGAGAAATATATCGAGGAGCCTCGCCACATCGAGATCCAGGTGCTCGGCGACGCGCACGGCAACACGCTCTACCTGCACGAGCGCGAGTGCTCGATCCAGCGCCGGCATCAGAAGGTGATCGAGGAGGCGCCGAGCCCCTTCCTCGACGTCGCCACCCGCAAGGCCATGGGCGAGCAGGCCGTGGCTTTGGCCAAGGCAGTCAACTACCAGTCCGCCGGCACCGTCGAGTTCGTCGTCGGCGGCAAGGACAAGAGCTTCTACTTCCTCGAAATGAACACGCGGCTGCAGGTCGAGCACCCGGTGACGGAACTCATCACCGGGCTGGATCTGGTCGAGCAGATGATCCGCGTCGCTGCCGGGGAGAAACTGGCCTTCAAGCAGGAGGACCTCAAGATCAATGGCTGGGCCATGGAATGCCGGATCAATGCCGAGGATCCATTCCGCGGCTTCCTGCCCTCCACCGGTCGCCTGGTGAAGTATGTGCCGCCGCCCGCCGAGGGCGGAGTGCGGGTCGACACCGGGGTCTACGAAGGCGGCGAGATTTCGATGTTCTACGACTCGATGATCGCCAAGCTGATCGTGCACGCGGCGTCGCGCGACCAGGCCATCGCCCGCATGCGCGACGCCCTGAACGAGTTCGTGATCCGCGGCGTGGCCAGCAATATTTCCTTCCAGGCCGCGCTGATGCAGCATCCGCGCTTCACCTCGGGCAACTTCAACACCGGCCTGATCGCCGACCAGTACCCCAAGGGCTTCAATGCCGCCGACGTGCCGCACGACGATCCGCTGATGCTGGTGGCCACTGCCGCGGCGATTCACCGCCAGTACCTGACGCGCAACGCCACCATCACCGGCCAGATGCCCGGCCACGAGTACAAGCCGGGCAGCGAGTACGTGGTGCTGCTGAACGGCGAACGCCATCCGGCGACCATCACGCCGGCAGACGGTGGTTGGGACGTCAAGCTTGCCGGCGGCAACTACGCCATTCGTTCGCACTGGCAGTTCGGCGACATCCTCTATCGCGGCACGCTCAACGGCCAGCAGATCTGCATGCAGGTCGAGCGCCGCGGTTCGGTGTATCGCCTCTTCCACTGGGGCGTGCAGGCCGACGTGCAGGTGATGAGCGCGCGTGCGGCCGACCTGCTGGCGCTGATGCCGGTCAAGGCGGCGCCCGACATGTCGAAGTTCCTGCTGTCGCCGATGCCGGGCCTGCTGACCCAGGTGGCGGTCAGGGTCGGTCAGGAAGTCAAGGCCGGCGAGGTGCTGGCCAAGATCGAGGCGATGAAAATGGAGAACGTGCTGAAGGCCGAGCGAGACTGCGTGGTGGAAAAACTGCTGGCCAATCCGGGCGAAAGCCTGGCGGTGGATCAGGCCATCATCGCCTTCAAGTAAGTCCGAGAGCCGGCACTGATAGTGCCCCTACGCAGCAAGGCGGTTGAGCAAACAACGCTCTCCTCGCCGCTGCGGATGACGCTACGGCGATTCCGCGGGATCGCCGTAGTTTTTTACAGCGCGACGTCGACCCGCACGCCGATCAGTTTGGCGTTGGGCAGGGCTGCCCCGCCCGGATGCCTGATGTACTGGTAGTTCGGCTGCACCGCGAGCCAGGGCGTCATGGTGAAGCGCCAGGAGATTTCCAGTGCGTCCTCGCTGGCCTTGGTATCCGCCGGTACAGTTTGCACATCGCGCCACTTGCGCGACATGCCGGCGCGGGTCCAGGCAAAACCGAGGATGTCGTCCGGACGTGAGGCAAGCGGCCCCTTGGCGTGCAGGCCGAGGTTCAGGCTGTTCTTGACCGCCGTCGAGTCGTCGTCGCCCCAGGTGTAGCGGCCAAAGGCGGACAGAAAGCGCTCGTCGCTGCCACCCAGTCTCGCCAGTGTGCGTTCGCCCAGCACATAGCCGCCGCGCTGGAAGCGTAGCAGGGGGTTGCCGCCGGCATCGGTGTCGCGTTGGTCATTGACCTTGGTGCTGTAGCCCCAGAGGCCTATGGCAGCCTTGGCGTGGCCCTTGAACTTATCGTTGTCCGCCTCGGGCAGCCAGCCGAGTTCGCCGATCGAGAAACTGCCGTCACCCTTGGCGAAGCGGATCGCTGCGACCTTGGGCCGCGCCGGATCATTGGGAATGCCGTCAAGCACCGCAGCCATGGCATACATGGTCTTGGTGACATTCCACTTTGCGCGCAGGCCGAAGGCCGAGTTGTTGAAAATTGACGGGCCACGCGTCAGGGCCAGATCGGCGGGTGTGCCGTACTGCGGCCCGATGAAGACGCCGGCCGAATCCACGGTGAAGAACTCCGAATCGATCGGGTAGAGACCGGCGAGCACCGCCAAACGGTCGTCGAACAGGCTCTGCTGCAGCCAGGCCTGAAACACTCGCGTGGTGGTGGGCGCACCGACCTCGACGTTGGTCACGCCCATCTGCGAGCCGACGTGTCGCGCGTTCGGGCCCCAGCCGCCATCGCTCAGGACGTTGATCATGGCACTGCCGCCGGTCCAGCCGACAGCCTTTTCGAGATCCATCTTCAACTTGAAATCGAGGTGTGTGATGTGGCGGCTGCCATTGCTGATGCCGCCGCGATTGCGCAAGGCGTCGATTCGCGCCAGGCCTTCGAAGCCGAAGCCTTTTTTAAGGGCGCCGACGCGGGCACCGCCCCAGTCACCGGTCAAGTTGTCTTCAGCGAAGTTGGGCACAGCGTCTTCGCTGGCCATTACGGGGCTGACAGCCGCGAGGCAGGACAGGACGGCAAGTATCGAATGGCGCATGGCTTTCCTTTGACGAAGTTCCGGTTATTAACGGCGAAGTCTAGGTAATCTTTACACCATGTGACGTGAGGAAAAGAGGGCGTAAGGGGCGCATTTGCCACCCACCGGCAGAGCATGGCTACAGCCTGTTTTCGCGGGGCAATGCCACGGGTGCCAATCGGCTAGAATTTATGCATCTCCCTCCGGAGCGTGCCGTGTCACGCATTGCCGCACTGATCCTGTTGTTGAGTTGCCTGTTCGCTCCGGTCGGGAACAGTGCCGCTGCGGTGCGCCTGATGCAGGACACCCGCTCGGTGCCCCTGGCGCCGAACGTTGCCGTGCTTGAAGACCCGGGCGGATCCATGACGCTGGCGGATGCCCGGCGCCGCGCCGGGGAATTCAGGCCCGCTGCGGTGCGCGACGACGCTGCGATCAATTTCGGCTATTCATCTGCGGCCTGGTGGTTGCGCATCGACTTCGAGGCGGACCAGAATGCACCGCGTAACTGGCTGCTGGATGTGGCCTTTCCGACGCTGGACAGCGTTGAATATTTCGGCCCCGGCGGAGAGAGGATGGCAACCGGCGATCGCCTGCGCTTTGCTTCGCGACCCATGCTTCATCGCAACTTCGTTTTTCCGGTGCATCTCGACGAATCCGGCACCGGCACCGTATGGCTCCGCATTGTGTCGGAGGGTACGCTGACCATACCCTTGAAGCTTTGGCGTCATGAGTCCTTCTGGCAGGATTCGATGGCCACCTATTCCTTGCTGGCGCTGTACTTCGGCATGCTCCTGGCGTTGGCGCTTTACAACCTCCTGCTCTGGCTTTCGCTGCGCGACCCGAACTACTTGATCTATGTGGTCTTCGCTACCTGCATGGCCGTAGGCCAGCTTTCCCTCAATGGCCTTGGTAACCAGTTCCTCTGGCCGGAATGGCCGGCGTGGGGCAATCTGGCTTTCTCGACCGGCTTTGCCGCCACCGGATTTTTTGGCGCCTTGTTCACTCGCGGCTTTCTCGAAACGCGGCGCAACCTGCCGCGCCTCGATGGCGCGATCCTTGGCCTCGCCGCACTGTTTGCCCTGTGCGCCGTGGCACCGCTGGTGGCACCCTACCGGCTGGCGGCGATCCTCACCTCACTGACGGGTGTGACGTTTTCGGTGGTGGCTGTCTTCGCCGGCTTGCGCTGCTGGCGCGCGGGCCAGCCGGGCGCGCGCATCTTCATCCTGGCCTGGACCGCGCTTCTGGCGGGCGTGGTGGTGGTCGGGCTGCGCAACCTGAACCTGCTGCCGACAACCTTCATCAGCTTCTATGCGATACAGATCGGATCGGCGGTGGAGATGATCCTGCTGTCGTTTGCACTTGCCGAGCGGATCAATGATCTTCAGCGCGAGAAGGATGCGGCGCAGGGCGAGGCGTTGTTGACCAAGCAGGAACTGGTGGCCACCTTGCAGCGCTCCGAGATCGATCTCGAGCGCCGTGTCCTGGCCCGCACCGGCGAGTTGGAAGCGCTCAATGCCCGCCTGCGCGAGAACGAGCGCCAGTTGCAGGCCCTGGCCCACACCGATCCCCTCACCGGCCTCGCCAACCGGCTTCTGCTCGACGCCCGGCTGGAACAGTCGATGCAGCATGCGCGACGCAGCCACGGTCAGATCGCCCTGCTGATGGTCGATCTGGATCACTTCAAGGAAATCAACGACAGCCGTGGACACGCCATCGGCGACGAGGTGCTGCGCGCCACCGCCGATCGCTTGCGCGCCGCGGTGCGCGAGGTCGATACCGTGGCGCGGGTTGGCGGTGACGAGTTCGTCGTCGTGTTGACCGCGCTCGGCGGCGCTGCCGATGTGGAGCGTCTGGCGGAGAAGCTGGTCGCCGGCATGCGCGAGCCGATGCGCGTGCTCGGCATGCCCATCGAATGTAGCGCCAGCATCGGCGTGGCTTTATTCAGCGGCGGGGAACTGACGCCGGCGGAACTGATGCGCCGCGCCGACAGCGCCATGTATGCGGCCAAGGAGGCCGGGCGCGGCTGCTATCGGATGTACTCCGCCTGAACCCTGTCAGGCGAGGCGGGCGAAGGCGTCGACGACTTCCGGCGGTGCCTGCACCAGCTCGATCAGCACGCCTTCGCCGCCGATCGGAAACTGCTCGTTGGCCTTGGGGTGAAGGAAGGTGATGTCGAAGCCGGCGGCGCCCTTGCGGATTCCCCCCGGGGCGAAGCGAACTCCTTGTGCCGTGAGCCATTCGACGGCCACCGGCAGGTTATCCACCCAGAGGCCGACGTGGTTCAGTGGCGGCTCGTTCACTGCGGGTTTTTTCGCCGGGTCGAGCGGCTGCATCAGGTCAACTTCGACCTTGAAGGGCCCGCTGCCCATGACCGTGATGTCCTCGTCGACATTCTCGCGTTCGCTGACGTAGTTTCCGGTCACGGCGAGGCCGAACATGTCCACCCAGAGCTTCTTGAGACGTTCCTTGGACGGACCGCCGATGGCGATCTGCTGGATGCCGAGTACCTTGAACGGGCGTGATTGACTTGTCATTGTCGCGATTCCGTGGGTACGCCTGCTACTGCTTGCCGGGGATGCACTGGCGGATGCAGCTGAGCAGGTCGTCTTCGTCGTAGGGCTTGCCGAGGTAGTGATTGACGCCGATATCCATCGCCAGCTGGCGATGCTTGTCCGCCGTGCGCGAGGTGATCATGATCAGCGGAATATGCTTGAGACGCCTGTCGCCACGGATGTTGCGCGCCAGGTCGAAGCCGTCCATACGCGGCATTTCGATGTCGAGCAGCATCACGTCGGGCATCACGTCGGCCAGTTGCTCCAGGGCATCGACGCCATCCTTGGCGGTCAATACGTGATAGCCGTGGCGTGCCAGCAGGCGGCCGCTGATCTTGCGTACCGTGAGTGAATCGTCCACCACCATGACCGCGGCGGCGGCGGTTGCCCCACCTGGCGCGCGGACGGTGGTGCTGGTCAGTGCCGCCGGCGTCGGGATGATGGCTTCCGCTGCCGGGCCTGGCACGGCAGCGACAGCAACAGCCGCGGGCGTTCCGGCGCGTTCCGCCGCGCGCGCCGTGAGTGCTACGGGGTTCAAGATCAGGGCGATCTCGCCATTGGCCAGCACGGTCGCGCCGGCCAGGCCGGGAATGCGCGCGAGCTGCGGCCCGACGGCCTTGACCACGACTTCCTGATTGCCCGACAGGCTATCAACCTCCAGCGCGACGCGTTCGGTTCCGCCGCGGATCAGCAGGATCCAGTGGCGACGTTCCTGCGGTGGTGTGGCATGGGCGTCGCCCAGCAGCATGCCCAGATAATGATACGGATAGTGGTTGCCCAGCCACTCGGTGCCGCCCTTGCTGCGAATTTCTGTGGCGGCGGCGGGGCGGTGCTCCGTGGCCTGTTCGATCATCGACGAAGGCACGGCATAGTGGCGGCTGCCGACGGTGACCAGCACCACCTGGGTGACCGCCAGGGTAAGCGGCAAGTAGATGCGGAAGGTCGCTCCCTGGCCGCTGACCGAGGAAATTTCGATGCGCCCGCCGAGGCTTGCGGTTTCGTTGCGCACCACATCCATGCCCACGCCGCGTCCGGCCAGTGTCGTCACTTCGTCGGCGGTGGAGAATCCCGATTGCAGGACCATCTGCATCAGGCTGTGGTCATCGGGCGTCGCGTCGTAGGCCAGCAGTCCGCGATCGATCGCGCGATCGCGAATCTTCTGCAGGTTGAGGCCGGCGCCATCGTCGGAAATCGCTACCACGATTTCGTTGCCCTCCTGGGCCAGCGAGAGCGTGATCTGCCCGATCAGATCCTTGCCTGCCGCCGCGCGCGCCGCGGTACTTTCCAATCCGTGGGCAACGCTGTTGCGCAGCATGTGTTCCAGCGGACCACCCATTTTGTCCAGCACCGAGCGGTCGAGTTCGGTCTGGCCATGGCGGATGTCGAGGTTGGCGCGTTTGCCGGTGTCCTTGGCGGCCTGGCGCACCACGCGGTGCAGGCGTTCGGCGATGCTCTCGAAGGGCACCATGCGTACGCCCATCAGGCGCTGCGAAAGCTCGCGGGAGAGCCGTGCCTGCGCGGCCACCGCGGCATTGGCGTGGTCTAGCGTGCGCATCAGGTTCTGCTGCACGGTGGCGACGTCGTTCACGCTCTCCGCCATCATGCGCGTGACTTCCTGGAAGCGGGTGAAGCGGTCGAATTCGAGCGGATCGAATTCCATCGAGCGTTCGCTGGCCAGTGCCTGCTGCGACTGCATTTGCGACTCGGCCTGGATTTCCACTTCGCGCAGCTGCTTGCGCAGACGGATGACGTTTTCCGTGAGGTCCAGCATGGAGGACTTCAAGGCCAAAAGTTCGCCTTCGATACGGCCGCGCGCGATGGCGACTTCGCCCGCCTCGTTGACCAGCTGGTCGACCAGGTCGGCGCGAACGCGCAGATGCACCTGCGCCGCCGGAACGAAGGGTGCGGGTCCGCCACTACCCTTTGCGGCCGCGGTTCCCGCGGTTTCTTCAATGGGCTGCGCGGCTTCGGCGGCGGTTTCGACAGCGATCGAGGCGAGTTGCTCCTGGGGCCTGGGCAGTTCGGGTTCGAGGGGTGCCGAGCCGGGATTGCGCAGGCGCTCGATGAGCATTTCCGCGCGGTCGTAGGAAATCTCCAGGCCGTCGATGACGGCTGGCTGCACCGACTTCATGCGCACCGCCTGGTCGATGCGGTCTTCCATCGAATGCAGCAATTCGCCGCAGCCCATGGCACCGGCCATTCGCGCGCTGCCCTTGAGTGTATGCAGGGCGCGTTGCAAGCCACGCGTGATGTCGCCGCTGGTCGGGTCGGTACGCCACTGGCGCAAGGCCTCGCCAATCTCGCGCATCAAATCGACGCTTTCGTCGAGGAAGAGCGGCAGGATCTGGACATCGATCTCGTCTTCCATCCGCGCTGCGCGCCGGTCGGCAGCACTGATCGAGACTTCCGGCAAGGCCGGTTGTTCGGTGGTGTCGCTGACAGCTGCCATCGGCTCGGCTGCCTGCTCCAGCATCTCTGCGGGGACCTCGGGCGATTCGGGGACCTCGGGCGTTTCGAGCGCCTCGGCGATCACAGCGGAAGGCTCGTCGATGGCCGCGACCGGCATGTCGACCACGTCGATCACCGGCTCGATCGCCGGGTTCATGCTCCTGAGTTCGTCGGTGAGATCAACTTCCTCGCCCGGCATGCGTCGTTGTGCTACCGCGCCAAGCATGCCTTCGAGGGCGCCGGCGCAGCGGGCGAATACATAGCGCTGCGCTTCGGTCGGCGTCGCGCCGATCAGGGCGAGGCGGCCCAGAGCGTCCTCAAGCGCGCGCGCCAGGGTGGATAGCGGCAGGATTCCGGTCGCGGCAGAAATGCTTGCGGTGGTGTGCGCGGCGCGGATAACCTCGTTGCTCGGCACGGCTTCATGGCCGAGGTTGGCCTGCAAGGTGGCGATGTGCTCGCGAGTTTCGTCGATATACAGGTTGTAGAGCGTGGGCGCGATTTCGACATCGCCGACGCGGACCGGTGGCGGCGAGGGAAAGGCGACAACTTCTGCAGAAGGTGGTTCGCTGATCCCGGCGATGACTTCCGTGATTTCCGGCGGGGTTTCCGGCACGGGGTCGAGCGGGGGAAGCTCGGGCGCGGACGCTTCTTCTGGCGGCGGGATTTCCGGGGAGGGCAGCTCAATCGCCGGCATTTCCGGCACAGCCGGTTCCGCAGCGAGGACTTCGGGTTCGAGCACCTCCGGCGCTGGGGCTTCGGACACGGCAAGGTCAGGAGCGGCAAGTTCGGGTACGGCAACTTCAGGTACGGCAAATTCGGGTACGGCAACTTCGGGTTCGGTCGCAGGCACTTCCGGCGTGTCAGGCTCCGCAACAGGCTCGGGAGTCGGCGCTGGGGCTACGGCGACCGGAGCTTCCTCTTCGGCGCCGCTCAGGGCAGCGCACTGTTTCGCCAGCGCCGCGTAATCGTAGTGCCGGCTGCCGCCGCCTTCCAGCTGCACCACCCAGTCGCCAAAGATCCTGGCGGCAAGGTCGAGCATTTCCAGCAGCGCCGGGCTTGCCGGCTTGGTGTCATGCAGCCAGGCATTGAGTACCTGCTCGACACCCCAGCCGGCTTCGCCCAGTTCGGAGAGGCCGACCATGCGGCCGCTGCCCTTGAGGGTATGGAAGCTGCGACGAACGGTAATCAGCGATTCGTGATCCGAGGGTGCGGCATGCAGCGTCGGCAGGTTCTGGTTGATCGTGCCCAGTACCTCGTTGGCCTCTTCGAGGAAGATACCGAGGAGTTCGGCGTCGAGGTCTTCCTCGCTGGCGTCCATCAGGCGCTCTGCTTCGGCAGAAGGCGCGGGGGTTTCGACCGGTGACGGCGCGGGTGGTGGGGCGGGTTCGGCCGGTACCTCGAAGCCTTCGACCTCGAAATCTGGCAGCGCGCTGTCGGCGAGGTCTTCGGGCGTGGATTCCGGGATCGGTGTCAATTCCGGAGTTGTCTCCACGGGAAGAACGGGAGCTTCTTCGGGAGCTGCTGCCACGGGAGGTGGCGCCACGATTTCGGGAACGGACGGCGGCGGGACGTCGACGACGGCTATGGCAACGGGTTCCGGCACCTCGCGCACTGGTTTGGCGACTGCGGGAGGGGGTGCCAGTATTGCGTCGATGTCCGCTGCGCCACCTTGCAGTTGCGTGACGAAGAAGCCGAGGGCCGACAATTTCTTGGCAACGTCTTCGAATTCGCCTGCCTGAACGGCAAAACCCGGCTGCGCGAAGCGTTTGATGGCGTCGGCGCATTCCGCCAGCACGCTATTGGCGCGATCCTGGCCGAGAACGAGCAGTGCGCCCTGGATCTGGCGAATCGGGGCTTGCAGGGGCGTCAGGGCCGCCTGTTTGCTGGTGTCGCGGAAGAAGGCGTCGAGCGCGGTTTCAATGGCGCCGAGATTGGTCTTGATCTCGCGTGCCACCGATTCCAGCAGCAGCCTCTCCTGCGCGCGCCGCGACATGGCGTCGAGGTGGGGCAGCTCGAGCATCCCCAGTTCCTCGCCGCGTTCGACAGCAGTAAGGCGCTCGACCACGGCGCTGGTCGAGTGGGCGAAATCGGCATCCAGCGACTGGAAGTTCTCCAGGGCCGACTCGGCCAGCAGCAGGGCCGTGGCCATTTCCAGGGCCATGGCTTCGGTGTGGCGCGAAGGGTCGCGGCGCAGATGGTCGGCGATGTCGAGGATGGCGGCAGTCAGGCGCTGGTAGTCGGCCTGGCCGGTTGCCTTGCCCTCGTCGGCGATTTTCGCCGTGCGTTCGTGGAAGGGCGGCAAGGCTGCGGCAGTCCCTGCACAAAGGCGGTTCCAGTCGTCCTTGGCACCGGCCAGCAAGTCGCGCAGGCGACGGATGTGGGGCAGCAGCCGTTCGGTTTCTGACGGCGTGGCAGTGGGCACAATGCCGTCGAGACGATAGGCGCCGCGCACCCCCGCCAACGCTGCGCCACCCGTGGTGGCGCAGGCGGCCAGATACAGCGCTTCACGCAGGGCCTGGTCATTGGGTTCGGCCTGGCCGTCGGACAGCTTTTTGACCTGGGCGCCCAGGCGCATGGCGAAGCGCTTGGCTTCATTGGCGTCCGGCAGCCCGCCTGCCGCCAAGGCGTCGAGCACGCCCAGCGAAATCCACCAGTAGGCGCGTGCCGAAGGAGTGGTGCGTGTCATCTCGATCATTGCGGTCGAGACCTTCATTTCGGTTGCGCCCTTGATGTCACCCTTCAGCCACTTCAACAGGCCGCGCTCGAAGCCCAGCCGCGCTGCCTTGATGCGCGCCGTCATGGCGTCCGGAGCAAGTACCGGCAGTTCCTTGTCGCGTTTGGGCGGTCGCTGGGTGAGATCAGGGAAGAACAGCGACGATGCCCCGGGCGCCGGTTGCCCGCGCGCTATCGCCATGGCCGAGTAGGGGCCGAGCAGTTTCAGCGGCTGGTCGGGATGGCCGGCCATGAGGTCGTCGAGATAGCCGCGCAAGGCGGTGAATCCGCCATGGGTGGCGGCGATGGCGGCCGTCGTATCCTTGGCCGAGCCGTCGGCGATCGCCGCCAGGAGCTGCTCTATGGCGTCGGCGAATTCGGTGATGCCTTCGAGGCCGACAATGGCAAGCGCGCCATGGGCCTGGTGCATGCCGGCGCGTGCCTTGACCAGGCCGTCCCCGGACGAATCCGCGGCGAAGGCCGTGAGGCTTGTTCCGGCCCGCTCGAGGGCAAGGTCGATTTCCCCCTTGACCCAGGAAAGCGGGCCGATATCGAGTTCCACGCTCATGACGGCTTGTTAGTTGTTGTCTGTCCGGTCGGTCAAACCTTGAAGCCCGAGACCGAGCCCTTCAGCTCGACCGCGAGTTCCGTGAGCTCGCCAATCGATACGGCGGTCTGCTGTGTGCTGGTGGTCGTCTGGCCGGTAATGCGCAAAATGTCCTGCATCGAGGCCGCCACCTTGGTGGCGATGTCGGCCTGTGATTGTGTGTCTGTCGAAATATTCTGAATCAGGCGCGCCAGATCCTGCGATACGCTGGAAATTTCATTCAGCGCCTGGCCGGCGGCGTCGGACAGCTTGGCTCCTTCCACCACACCCTGAGTCGAGTGTTCCATGGCGGCCACGGCGTCGTGCGTGTCGGTCTGAATCGTCTTGACGATGGCGGCAATCTGCTTCGTCGCCTCGCCGGAGCGTTCGGCCAGTCGTTGCACTTCCTCGGCAACCACCGAGAAGCCGCGGCCGGCTTCGCCCGCTGACGCGGCCTGGATGGCGGCGTTCAAGGCCAGCACGTTGGTTTGCTCGGTAATGTCCGAGATCAGTTCCACGATTTCGCCGATCTCCTGCGAGGATTCGCCGAGGCGCTTGATCCGCTTGGAGGTTTCCTGGATCTGGGTGCGGATTTCGTTCATGCCCGAGATCGAGTTCGACACCGCGGAAGAGCCCTTGCGCGCCGCTTCCAGAGAGGCATTCGCCACGCGGGCGGATTCGAGAGCGGAGGAAGATACGGCTTCCATCGACTTTGCCATGTCGAGAACGCTGGCGTTCGCCGCCATGATTTCTTCGGACTGCACCTTGGTGGCGGCGAGCAGTTCGTTCGACGTGCTCTGTGCGGAGCTCGAGGCGCTGGTCACGCGTTCGGCGGCGTCGTTGATGCCGCGCACCAGTACGGCGAGTTCCTCAATCGTGTAATTCACCGAGTCGGCGATGGCGCCGGTGATGTCTTCCGACACCGTGGCGCGGACAGTGAGGTCGCCGTCGGCCAGGTCGCCCATTTCATTCATCAGACGCAGAATGGCGCCTTGCGTGGCGTCCTTTTCCGCCTCGGCAATGCGCCGCTGTTGCTCGGCTTCGCCGCTGCGCCGCACGCCTTCATCGTTGAAGGCCTTGACCATCAGCACCAGCATCAGCAGGGCCATGGAGCCGAAGATGGTGGCAGAAATCGCCGAAAAATCCTGCTCGGAGATCTCCTTTTCATACGACGTGATCAGCGAGTCGGCGAAGCCGGCCATGGTGCGGAAGCCGTTCTGCAGTCCGGACCCGGTCTTGCGCGCCTGGACCAGCTGCTTGGTGTCTCCGGTCAGCGCCGGTATGCCGGCCGTCATGGCCTTCAGGCCGAGGGCCAGCGGGCTGTCGGCAGGAGCCAGTTCCATGGCCGCGGGAATGTCCTTGGCGAGTTGCGCCGCCGTTGCCTCGTCGAATCCCGGAGCCCAGGCCAGCTGGTGCGCCGCGCGCAGGATGCGCTCGGTCAGATGCGGCAGTCGGCCGGCGGCGGCTTCCGCCGCCTCGGTCATGGCAGCGCCACGGATCGCGGCTTCGACGGCGAGGCGGTTGATGGCGATGAAGCGGATCTCCTGCGCCAGCACCAGGTTGATCGCGTCGTTCTGCTTGATCCAGGCTTCGCGGAGCGAATCCAGTGCCGGGCGCGACTCGATGCTGGTGGCGGCGACCTTGTGGCCTTTTACCTCGCCGCCCTCGGTGAGCGATTCCAGCAGCTTGCCCAGTTCATCGCGGGCCTCGCGCAGTTCGGAGAAGCCGTCCTTCTGGCCTTCCATGGCGGCCAGCGTAGCTTTGGGAATCTGGTGGGTCAGCGGCGTGATGTGGCTGGCAACCGACAGGAATACCGTGCCACGGGCAGTGGCCTGGACCTGCATGAAGATGGCGGCGATCGAGATCAGCAGGCTGAGCAGGAAGACGCTGCCGAGGATGCGGAACTGTGTTTCGATGCTGAAGTGGCCGATGACAGGCAGCTTGCCTTTGCCGCGACGGTCGATCACCGGGGCGGGGCCGCCGCTTGTGGCAGGACCCCTGGAGCCGCGGCGATCGAAGCTGGGTAGCTTGAAGGGTAGCTTGAAGGCCATGGTCTTTCCTCTCCGGTGCGCTCAGAGCGCAATATCTAGGTAGCGTGGGTCGGACAACAGCGCGGGAATCCGCAACTGGGTCCAGATGACATCTTGGGCATCCTTGAAGCGGCCGCCCAGCCAGGGCGCCGTTTCTCCGAGTCCGGTGCGAACATCACCGGTGGCGTGCATTTCGATTTGTGGACGCAGGCCCAACGCACGTCGCACCAGCAGCGCGCTGTTGACGCCCTGTCGCGCGCCGATCAGCAGCAGCCGTGACTGCGCGTTGATCGGTGTCGGCGCACCGCCGCGCCAGGCGGCGAAATCGACCACACTGTAGAGCACGCCACGGATATTGGCGATGCCTGCGAACCAGGGCCGGGTCAGCGGTGCCGGGGTGAGCTCCGGCAACGGTGTCACTTCACCCGAATCGGCAAGATCAATCAGCCAGCGGCTGCCGCCCGGCAGTTCATCGGCACCGGATTCGATGCCGAGCAGGGCGTTGCCGCCCTCGCCACGCCGGGCAGAAACCAGTCGCTCGGACAGGTTCTGCTGGAACTCGCGCAGGCTGATGCGTTTCGCCATAGTTCAGGATTAGCCGAGCGCCGCGATCTTGGCCAGCAGTGCAGGGCCATCGACCGGTTTGGTGACATAGTCCTGCGCACCCTGGCGCATGCCCCAGAGCTTGTCGGTCTCCTGGTTCTTGGTGGTGCACATGATCACCGGAATGTCTTTCGTGGCGTCGTCCTTGGACAGGGCGCGGGTGGCCTGGAAGCCGTTGGTGCCCGGCATCACGACATCCATCAGGATCAGGTCAGGCCTGGTCTGCTTGGCGCGGACTATGCCGTCCTCGCCGCTTTCGGCGGTCGTCACCTGATAGCCGGCACCTGTGAGGAGTTGCGTCAGGATGTGACGTTCGGTGGGAGAGTCATCGACGATCAGTACGTTCTTGATGGGCATGATGATTACCTCGCAAACTGGAAAACGTTCAGCCGCCGCCGGCGTGGTCGGCGACGGTTTTGAGCAGGCTGTCCTTGGTGAAGGGCTTGGTCAGGTATTCGTCGGAACCGACCATGCGGCCGCGCGCCCGGTCGAATAGCCCGTCTTTCGACGACAGCATGATCACCGGCGTGGATGCGAACTTGGGATTCTTCTTGATCAGCGCGCAGGTCTGGTAGCCATCGAGTCGCGGCATCAGGATGTCGCAAAAAACCACCTGCGGCTGATGATCGTTGATCTTTGCCAGCGCATCGAAGCCATCTTCCGCCAGCACCACCTGGGCGCCAGCCTGCAACAGAAATATCTCGGCCGTCTTGCGGATGGTGTTCGAATCATCGATCACCATCACCTTGATGCCGGAGAGCTTTGGTGTTTCGCTCACATTACTCCAAGCCGGATCCGCGGTTGAAACCCCGGGTATGTAAATGGAATCGGGGTGCCTTGTCATTGCTTTCTGCAATGGACATGCCGCCAGTTTCCCCTCGTCTTATGTTGCCAATGTTCTTCAGCTAAGCGCCGCAAGTTGTAATCATACTTAGATTTTTGCCGTTGCAAAGCACTCCCTGCGCATATCGCAGGGGGGATGGGCGCCGATGTTGGGGATTTTGATCTGCACCGTATGCCCTGCCCGGCCCCAATCGTATCCGGGCGCGGCTGGCCCTTGGGCTAAAATTCGTACCCTTCCCGCCAAATCCTTGCCGGAACGCTTCCGAGCCCGATGAGCACTGCCGTCCCGTCCCGACCCGCGCCGCCTGCGGTCCTCAGCTTCGCCGCCTCCGATCCCACGGGTGGGGCCGGCATCCAGGCCGACATCCTGACCCTGGCCAGCCTCGGCTGCCATCCGCTGTCGGTAGTGACCGCGATCACGGTGCAGGACACAACGGGGGTCGAGGGCGTGATGCCCGTTGACCCCGGCTGGGTGGCAGACCAGGCTCGTGCCCTGCTCGAGGACATGCCGGTGGCCGCCTTCAAGATGGGAATGCTGGGCAGCGTCGAGGTGATTGCGGCAATCGCCGAGGTGGTGGCTGACTATCCGGACATTCCCCTGGTGCTTGACCCGGTGCTGGCATCCGGCCGCGGCGACCAGTTCGCCGACGAGGAAATGATCGAGGCCATGATCGGCCTGCTGCTGCCGCAAACCACGCTGATCACCCCGAACAGCCTGGAAGCGCGCCGGCTGGCACAGCAACTGGGCGTGGGAGACGAAGGCAGCCGCGGCGGCTCCAGACTGGCGGACTGCGCCCATGGCCTGATCGATGCCGGGTGCGAGCATGTACTGGTAACGGGCACCCACGAGGGCACGCCGCAAGTGGTAAACACGCTGTACGGTAGCCACGGGGTACTCCGCACCGACCGCTGGGACCGCCTGCCCGGCAGTTACCATGGCTCAGGCTGTACGCTGGCCTCGGCCATCGCTGCCTATCTCGCCTGCGGCGCGGACATGGCCGAGGCGGTGAGGGGGGGGCAGGAGTACACCTGGCGTACGCTGGCGGCCGGTTACCGGCCGGGCATGGGACAATTCATTCCGGATCGGCTATTCTGGTCCAGAGGCGAGGATCACGATGCTGCGGACAGTTGAACGGCACGCGAAACAGGCAATAGGGGGCAATGTTGAAGCTTAGCGGTCTGTGTGCGGTTACCGTCGATGACATGCTGTTGCCGCGCCTGTCGGCGCTGGTGAAGGCTGCGCTCGACGGCGGCGCGCCCTTCGTCCAGTACCGCAACAAGACCGCCCCGCGACCCTTGCGTCGCGCTCAGGCCGCAGAAATGCTGCGCATCTGCCGCGGTGCCGGCGCCAGGCTGATCATCAACGACGACGTCTGGCTGGCAGTGGAGATCGGTGCCGACGGTGCCCATGTCGGCCGCGGCGACGCTCCCGGCGGATCCTTGCTGGCGGCCCGCGAGGCGCTCGGCCCCAAGCGCATCCTCGGCGTTTCCTGCTACGACGACCTGGCCTTGGGCGAAGAAGCGGCCAAGGCCGGCGCCGACTACATCGCCTTCGGCAGCATGTTCCCGTCGCGCACCAAGCCGGATACCACCCGCGCCCCGCTCGAAGTCCTCGGCAAGGCGCGCCGCCTGGGCCTGCCGGTGGCCGCCATCGGCGGCATTACGCTGGACAACGCCCCGCAGGTGATCGCCGCCGGTGCCGACATGGTGGCGGTGGTCAGCGACCTGTTCGATGCCATGGACATCAAGGCGCGTGCCGAGGCCTACCAGAATCTGTTCGCCGCCCGGAAGTGAAGCGGCGTTGCATCGGTGGCGGCACCGCCGCCATTTCCTGACCTGAAGATATCCCGAGCCGACCATGTCCCGCAACGAAGAGCTTTTTACCCGCGCCCAGAAAACCATTCCTGGTGGCGTCAATTCGCCCGTCCGTGCCTTCCGCTCTGTGGGCGGCGCCCCGCGTTTCTTCAGCCGTGGCGCAGGATCCCGGGTCTGGGATGCCGATGGCAAGGCCTACCTCGACTACGTCGGTTCCTGGGGGCCGCTGATCCTCGGGCACGCCGATCCCGACACCGTGTCCGCGGTGCAGGCGGCGGCGGCGAAGGGGCTTTCCTTCGGCGCGCCGACCGAGGCCGAGATCGAACTGGCGGAACTGCTGGTGCAACGCGTGCCGAGCATGGACATGGTGCGTCTGGTGTCCTCCGGCACCGAGGCGACCATGAGCGCGATCCGGCTGGCGCGCGGTTTCACCGGGCGCGACATGATCGTCAAGTTCGAGGGTTGCTACCATGGCCACGGCGACAGCCTGCTGGTCAAGGCCGGCTCCGGCCTGCTGACTTTCGGCAATCCATCATCTGCCGGGGTTCCGGCCGATCTGGCGCGGCACACCCTGGTACTCGACTACAACGATGCCCAGGGCCTGAAGGACGCCTTTCTCAAGCACGTCAAGAAGATTGCCTGCGTCATCGTCGAGCCGGTGGCCGGCAACATGAACCTGATTGCGCCCAAGCCCGAGTTCCTCGCCGCGATGCGCGAGATGTGCACGCTGCATGGTGCGGTGCTGATTTTTGACGAGGTCATGACGGGCTTCCGCGTCGGTCCGGGATCGGCGCAGGGCCTCTACGGGATCACGCCGGATCTCTCGACTTTCGGCAAGGTGGTCGGTGGCGGCATGCCGTTGGGC
>CAJBYR010000034.1 GCA_903959855.1 uncultured beta proteobacterium | reverse complement strand
CGGCTTCGGCGAAAGCTGGATCGATGGCGACTGGCACAGCGACCAGCCGGCCGAGCTGCTGACCCTGCTCGCGGAAAACCGCGGGCAGCTCGCACGCGCGGTGCATGGCAGCTGGCTGCCGGTGCTCGGCCATCGCCTGCGCCACCTGCTGCGCAGCAATACCCGCGCCGGCTCGAAGCGCAACATCCTCGCCCACTATGACCTTGGCAACGACTTCTACAAGCTCTGGCTCGATCCGAGCATGAGCTATTCGTCCGGGCTGTTCGGCGCCGATCCGCAGCAGTCGCTGCAGCAGGCGCAACGCCAGAAGTACATGCGCCTGATGGAATCGCTTGACCCCAAACCGGGCGACACGATCCTCGAAGTCGGCTGCGGCTGGGGCGGGCTGGCGGAGATCGCCGCCATCGAGTTCGGCTGCAAGGTACATGGCATCACGCTGTCGCCCTCGCAGCTGGCATGGTCGCAGGCCCGCGCGCAGCAAAAGGGCTTCGCCGATCTCGCCGAGTTTTCGCTGACCGACTACCGCGACGTGCGCGGCCAGTACGACCACATCGTTTCCATCGAAATGTTCGAGGCCGTCGGCGAGCGCTTCTGGCCGGGATACTTCGCGCAATTGCACAATTGCCTGAAGCCGGGCGGACGCGCAGCGATACAGACCATCACCATCGCCAACGAGCGCTTCGAGGCCTATCGCCGCGGCACCGACTTCATCCAGCGCCACATTTTCCCCGGCGGCATGCTGCCCTCGCCGCGGGTCTTCGAACGCCGTGCCACCGGCGCCGACTTTCAGGTGCTCGACCGCCATGCCTTCGGCCTCGACTATGCGCGTACGCTGGCGCAGTGGCATCGCAACTTCGACGCCGCCTGGCCGGAAATCGAGGCCGGCGGTTTCGACAATCGCTTCCGCCGCCTGTGGCAGTTCTACCTCGCCTACTGTGAAGCCGGCTTCCGCGCCGGAGCCACCGACGTGTACCAGTTCCTGCTGGAAAAACCCCGCACATGAACGCCGCCCTGCGCCGCTGGATTGCGGGCCTTGGCTTGCTGCTGCTTGCCGGCGGCGCAGCGGCGGTGCTGCCGCAGGACTGGCGCGTGCAGGGTCAGGGCGAAATGCGCTGGTTCGGCTTCCGCCTTTATCAGGCCAGCCTGTGGGCACCGGACGGACGCTGGCAGGCCGGCCGGCCCTATGCGCTGGAACTGCGCTATGCGCGCGACATCCCGTCCGCACGCCTGGTTCAGGCCAGCATCGAGGAAATGCAGCGCCTGGGCAGCGCCGACGAGGCGCGCCTGGCGCGCTGGAAAACCGATCTGGAACGCGTCTTCCCCGACGTCCGCACTGACGAAGTGATCCACGGAGTGCACCTGCCGCAGCGCGGCGCCGAGTTCTACCACCAGGGCAAGCTCACCGGCCGCATCGATGATGTCGAGTTCGCCCGCGCCTTCTTCGCCATCTGGCTCGACCCGCGCACGCGCGAGCCGGAGCTGCGCACGCGCCTGCTGGGCGGGGCCTGAGGCGCGCCATGATCACGCGGCAGGTGCTGGCCTACGGTGCACTCGGCTTCCCGCTGGCCTTTGCCGCGTTGCCGCTGTATGTGCACGTGCCGCGCCTGTACGCCGAAAGCGCCGGACTGCCGCTGGCGGTGGTCGGTCTGCTGCTGCTGGCCGCGCGCTTTGCCGACGCCCTGGTCGACCCGCTGCTCGGCCTCTGGAGCGACCGCGTCGGCAACCACCGGCGCCTGATCCTGCTCGCCCTGCTGCCGCTCGGCCTCGGGCTGGCCGCACTGCTGGCGCCGCCCGACACGGCCGGCGCCGGCTGGCTGCTGGCCACGCTGGCGCTGACCTTCCTCGGCTTCAGCCTGGCCACCATCAACTACCATGCCTGGGGTGCCGAACTCGG
>CAJBYR010000033.1 GCA_903959855.1 uncultured beta proteobacterium | reverse complement strand
GGCTTCGAGCATCGGCGCCGTCATGCCACCCTCCATAGCAGGCGAAGCCTGCTCACTTCAGTCACCCCCTCTCGCGGAGAGGGGGCGGGGGGAGAGCCAACCACCTGTCTCGGCGCGCTTGCGCGCCGGAGAGGATGAAATTAGAAAACGCGTTTTCTCATTTCATCCTCACCGACTTCATGTACGACTTCTGCCGCTTGAACATGCCCTTGCGGTAGAAGGGGAAGATTTCGAGGAAGGTGCGGAACTTCAGCCAGCGGCCATACAGGCCCATAGGCTCGAACAGCACCACGGCGATCAGGATGAAACCGAAAATGGTCGGTTGCAGGCCGGTCTGCTGCCCCAGCGCCGGCGGCAGCCAGTCCTTGCCGATGACAATGACCTGCTGCACGATGAACCAGAAAGCGGGGCCGAAGATCGCGCCCTGGATCGAACCGAGGCCGCCGATCACCACCATCATCAGCAGTTCGATCGATTGCAGGAAACCGAACTGGTCGGGCGTGATGATGCGGATCTTGTGCGCGTAGAGCGCACCGGCGATGCCGGCCAGCGCCGCCGACAGCGCGAAGGCGACGGTCTTGTAGTAGGCGAGGTTGATGCCCATGCTCTGCGCCGAAACCTCGGAATCGCGGATGGCGACGAAAGCGCGCCCGGTCGGGCTGCGCAGCAGGTTGAGCACAGCCAGCACGCACAGCACGGTAATCGCCGTGACCAGGTAGTAGTAGTTGGTGCCGTTGTCGAAATCGATGCCGGCGATGACCAGCTTTTCGAGCTGACGGCCGGCGTTGCCGCCGGTGATGTGCTCGGCACGCACCACGGCTTCCTCGATGATGAAGCCGAAGGCCAGCGTCGCGATCGCCAGGTAGATGCCCTTGACGCGCAACGCCGGCAAGCCGACCAGGATGCCGGTGATGCCGGCCACCAGGGCCGACATCGTCAGCGACAGCACGAAAGGCCAGCCCATGGACTGCAGCCAGGCCTCGGTGTAGGCGCCCATGGCAAGGAAGCCGGCATGGCCGAGCGAAACCTGGCCGGTGAAGCCAGAGAGCAGCATCAGGCCGAGGCAGACGATGGCGTAGATGCCGATGAAGGTGAATTGCGACAGCGCGTATTCGGAAAGCAGGAAGGGCGCGGCGATCAGCGCCACGGCCAGCAGGGTGTACCAGAACTTCTGGCCGCCATGTTTGAACAGGGCGACATCCTGGGCGTAAGCGGTCTTGAACAGGAAATGCATCAGACTTTCTTCGTCAGGTTTTCGCCGAACAGGCCGTTGGGTTTGACCACCAGCATCACCAGCACCACCACGTAGGCGGCGATGTCCTTGAAGCCCTCGGGCAGGTAGAAGCCGGAGAGCGATTCGACGATGCCGATGATGAGGCCACCCACCAGCGCACCGGGAATGCTGCCGAAGCCACCCACCACCGCCGCCGGAAAGGCCTTGAGGCCGACGAAACCCATGTTGGCATGGACGAAGGTGATCGGCGCCAGCAGCAGCGCGGCGACGCCGCAGATGGCCGACGACAGTCCCCAGATCAGCATGTTCACGCGCCGCACCGGAATGCCCATGTAAAAGGCCGCGAGCTGGTTCTGCGATGTCGCCTGCATGGCGATGCCCAGCCGCGTGAATCGGAAAAAAGCGAACAGCAGGATGACCAAAGCCACGGTGGCGACGATGATCGCCACATGTTCGAGGGAAACCACCAGCCCCTTGCCGGTCTCGCCGATCCAGAACACTTCATCCTTCCAGGGCACCGGCAGGCTGTGCGTTTCGGTGCCCCAGTAGGGAATCATGGTGACCACGCCGCGCGCCAGGTAGCCGAGGCCGATGGTCATCATGATCACGGTAAAGGCCGGCTGGCCGAGCAAGGGCCGCAACACCAGGCGCTCCGCCCCCATGCCGAACAGGGTCATGACGACAATGGTGATCAGGAAGGCGGCCCAGAACGGCAGGCCGCCCAGGGTCATCGCCGAGAGGCCGACGAAGCCGCCCACCATCATGATGTCGCCTTGGGCGAAATTGACGGTTTCGGTAGCCTTGTAGATCAGGACGAAGCCGAGGGCGATCAGCGCATAGATGCAACCAATCGCCGCTCCGCTGATGATCAGTTGCAGGAGCTGCACCACCCGATAACTCTCCTCCGGGAATACTGCTGTTTTATTTTCTTGCTCGTTTAGAGTCTGAAGCGATTATGCATCATGCCGGATAGAAACGCTCTTCCTTGGCCGCCATCTCGCGCAGGATTCTCGGCGCGGCAAAGCGCGAGCCATGGCGTTCCGCCAGGCGGTCAAGCGTCGCCACCGCCGCAGGCATGCCGAGCGTGTGCAGCCAGCCGATAGGCCCGCCGCGGAAAGGGGGATAACCCCACCCCAGTATCGCCCCGACATCGGCGTCGATCGGCGCGCGCAGCACCTTCTCTTCCAGGCAGCGTGCGGTTTCGACGGATTGGACCAGGATCAGGCGTTCGATGATCTGCTCCACAGAGGGAACATCTGCAACCGCCGGAAAATGCCCTGCGAGGCCCGGCCACAGCCGCTTCGGCCCGTCCGCCGGGTAGTCGTAGAAGCCCGCGCCCGATTTGCGTCCGAGGCGCCCGAGTTCGGCCACCATCTTGGCCGCAACGCGATCCGCGGCGCGCTCGACATAGGCGGCACCGAGGTCGGCGCGCGTCTGCTGCCCGATCTTGTGCACCAGTTCGATCGACACCTCGTCGGCCAGTGCCAATGGCCCCACCGGCATGCCGGCCATCAGCCCGGCCTTGTCGATCAGCGCCGGCGGCACCCCTTCCTCGAGCAGGGCCATGCCCTCCGAGACATAGGTGCCGAAGACGCGGCTGGTGTAGAAGCCGCGCGAGTCATTGACCACGATCGGCGTCTTGCCGATGGCGCGTACGTAGTCCATGGAGCGCGCCAGCGTCGCATCACTGGTGGCCTTGCCGACGATGATCTCGACCAGCGGCATTTTTTCCGCCGGCGAGAAGAAATGCAGGCCGATGAAATTGGCCGGACGTGCCGATGCCTCGGCCAGGCCGGTGATCGGCAGGGTCGAGGTGTTGGAGGCGAAGATGGCCTCGGCGGCAATCACGGCTTCCGCCTTCTTCGTGACGTCGGCCTTGATCTCGCGCTTTTCGAATACGGCTTCGATCACCAGTTCGCAGCCCTTCAGGTCGGCGTAGTCGGCGGTGGGATGGATGCGAGCCAGCAGCGCATCCGCTGCCTCCTGCGTCATGCGGCCCTTGGCAACCTGCTTGCCCCATTGCTTGGCGGCATAGGCCTTGCCCTTGTCGGCCGCCTCCTGCGTGGTATCGAGCAGCACGATGTCGATGCCGGCGGTCGCGGTGGACATGGCGATGCCGGCCCCCATCATGCCGGCGCCGAGCATGCCGACCTTCGTGTACTTCTGTGGCGGCACACCCGCGGGGCGCGATGCCAGCTTGTTGGCTTCCTGCATGCCGAAGAACAGGCTGCGGATCATGTTCTTCGATACGGGCGACATCACGAGATTCGTGAAGTAGCGCGCCTCGATGGCGAGCCCCGTGTCGATGTTGGTCGACAGGCCTTCATAGACGCAGGACAGGATGTGCTTGGGCGCCGGATAGTTGTCATAGGTCTTTTCGCGCAGCATGGCGTTGGCTGCCATCAGCATCTGCATGCCGCCGGGCGTGGCCGGCCCGCCGCCGGGGATCTTGAAGCCCTTCGCATCCCAGGGCTGCAGGGGCTTGGCGCCGGAAGCGATGGCCTCCAGCACCCACTGCCTTGCCGCCGTGCGCTCAGCGCCGACTTTCACCACGGCGTGGATCAGCCCGATCTTTTGCGCCTCGGCCACCTTGATGCGCTTGCCTTCCATCAGCAGCGGCGCAGCGGCCTGCATGCCGACCAGGCGCGGTACGCGCTGCGTGCCGCCGGCTCCGGGCAGCAGGCCCAAGGTAACCTCGGGGAAGCCGAAGCGGGCCTTGGGGTTGTCGGCCGCAACACGGTAATGGCAGGACAGCGCGACTTCCATGCCGCCGCCCAGGGTGGTGCCGTTGAGCGCTGCCGCGACTGGCTTGCCGCCCAGTTCGATGCCGCGCATGAGCTTGTGCCAGTTGCTGATCGAGGCATGAAAGGCCGCCGCATCGGTGCAGCCCGCCATCTCGCCAAGGTCACCGCCGGCGATGAAGTCCTTTTTTGCCGACGCCAACACGATGCCCTTCACCGCCGGATCGGCCAGCGCCTTCTGCATGGCCTCGGCATAGGCGCCCATCGAGCCGGCATTGAGGATGTTCTGCGACTTGCCGGGGTAATCGAATTCGACGGTGGCGATGCCTTCTGCATCGACGGAATAGTTCAGCATGTCAGTTGCTCCAAGCTAATGCAGACTTGCATTGGAAAAAAGGCGGGGATTGATTGCGCTGAATGGGCGCCAAGGACAGCGGGGATCCGTCCCCGTCCATGTCCCCCGTCGTGAGCTACGCTCACTCCACCTCCTTTACTTACCGGGTACGGATCCCCGCTGTCCTTGGCGGGATACGCTCTTGCCGTGCGACCTCTGCACTGCAACACCGTCACCTGATCGGGAGGGTGGGGTGTTCTGCGCAGCGAAGTAAAGAAGGAGGAGTCGCCCGCAGGGCGACGACGGATGACATGAGCGAAGCAGAATGCCCCACCCTCCCGATTCCGCACCGCGCCGAAAACCGCGTTGGTTTCCATCTCAAACCCGCTCAATGATGGTTGCCGTCCCCATCCCTGCACCGACACACAAGGTCGCCAGCCCGGTACCCACCCCACGCCGCTCCATTTCGTCGAGCAGCGTGCCGAGGATCATCGCCCCGGTGGCGCCGAGCGGGTGGCCCATGGCGATCGCCCCGCCATTGACGTTCATCTTCTCGTGCCCAACGTCGAGCACCTGCATGAAGCGCAGCACCACCGCGGCGAAGGCTTCGTTGAGCTCGAAGAGGTCGATGTCGCCCACCTTCATGCCGGCGCGCTTGAGTGCCTTCTCGGCCGCATACGAAGGGCCGGTAAGCATGATCGAGGGCTCGGAACCTACGGAGGCGAAGGAGCGGATCCGCGCGCGCGGCTTCAAGCCCAGCGCATCGCCCATTTCCTTCGTACCGAACAGCACTGCCGCGGCGCCGTCGACGATGCCGGAGCTGTTGCCGGCGTGATGCACGTGGTCGATGCGTTCGACTTCCGGGTAGCGTTGCAGCATCACGCTGTTGAAACCGTACTTTTCGCCCTGCTCCTGGAAGGCCGGCTTTAGCGAGGCCAGAGACTCCATTGTGGTTTCGGGGCGCATGTATTCGTCGTGGGCCAGCATGACCAGGCCGTTGATGTCCTGCACCGGGACGATGGAACGCTTGAAATGTCCGGCGTCCCACGCCGCCTTGGCGCGGCGTTGCGATTCCAGCGCGTAAGCGTCAACGTCGTGGCGCGAGAAGCCCCACTTGGTGGCGATCAAATCGGCCGAGATGCCCTGCGGCACGAAGGCGGTCTTGGCCGCCACCTGCGGATCGATCGGCCAGGCGCCACCCGAGGAGAACATCGGCACCCGCGACATCGACTCGACGCCGCCGCCGACCACCAGATCGGCCTGACCCGACATGACCTGAGCCGCGGCCTGGTTGCAGGCCTCCAGCCCCGAGGCGCAGAAGCGGCTGACCGTGACGCCGGGCGCCGTGATCGCGTAGTCGGCGTAGAGCGCGGCGACGCGGGCTATGTCGGCGCCCTGCTCGCCCACCGGCTCGACGCAGCCGAGCACCACGTCGTCTACTTTCGACGTATCCAACGCATTGCGCTCGGCCAGCGCCCGCAGTGCCGTTGCTGCCAGATGGATGGGCGTCGCCTGGTTCAGCGCGCCGCCCTGCTTGCCTTTGCCGCGCGGGGTACGCAGGGCGTCGTAGATATAGGCTTCGGCCATCACAGGCTCCTTGAAATGAGTTCTTTCATGATCTCGTTGGTGCCGCCGTAGATGCGCTGCACCCGGGCGTCGGCCCAGGCGCGGGTGATCGGGTAGTCCCACATGTAGCCGTAGCCGCCATGCAACTGCACGCATTCGTCCATGACCTTGAACTGGAGATCCGAGCACCAGTACTTGGCCATCGAGGCAGTGGCGGGATCGAGTTTGTTTTCGAGGATCAGCTCGATGCAGCGGTCGACGAAGACGCGGCCGATCTGGATTTCGGTCTTGAGTTCAGCCAGCTTGAAGCGGGTGTTCTGGAACTTGGCGATCTCCTGGCCGAAGGCCTTGCGCTCGTTGGTGTATTGGATGGTCCAGTCCAGCGCGGCTTCGGCCGAGGCCATCGCGATCACGGCGATCTGCAGGCGCTCCCAGGGCAGTTCCTGCATCAGGTAGACGAAGCCATTGCCTTCCTCGCCGAGCAGATTTCCCGCCGGCACGCGCACGTTGTCGAAGTACAGCTCGCAGGTGTCCTGCGCCTTCATGCCGGCCTTGTGCAGGGGCTTGGCCTTGGTGAAGCCGGCCATCGAGGTATCGACCACCAGCAGGCTGGTGCCCTTCGCTCCCTTGGACGGGTCGGTCTTGGCCACCACGATGACCAGGTCGCAGAGGTAACCGTTGGTGATGAAGATCTTTGAGCCGTTGAGCACGTAATGGTCGCCGTCACGGACTGCCGTGGTGCGCACGCCCTGCAGGTCGGAACCAGCCGCCGGCTCGGTCATGGCGATGGCGCCGATCATTTCGCCGCTGGCCATTTTCGGCAGGTATTTCTGCTTCAGCGTTTCGCTGCCGTAGTGCAGCAGGTAAGGCGCGACAATTTCAGAATGCAGGCCCCAGCCGAGGCCCGTGGCATTGATGCGCGCCGCCTCTTCCATGACCACCACCGAGAAGCGCTTGTCCACGCCGTGGCCGCCGTACTCTTCGGGCATTGTGGCGCAGAGGAAGCCAGCGGCGCCGGCCTTGGTCCAGATGTCGCGATCGACGTGGGTCTGCTCCTCCCAGCGCGCATGGTGGGGCGCGACCTCCTGCTCCATGAAGCGCCGGGCGGTGTCGCGGAAGGCGGCATGATCTTCGTCGAACAGGGTGCGCGGGATCGAGAGCATGGGGGTTCTCCGGCAGTGGCAATGAGGTTTGCTGGGGGCTTGCGCCACGGGGCCGCCATGCTACCAAGCAAGCGCTTGCTTGACAAGAAATGAGGGCGGGACAAGAATCGCCCGCTCGGCGGCCCCGCCTTTTGTCCTGGAGACCCCTCATGCGCCTGATCGCCCCCGGCCTTGCTCTGCTGCTTGCTTCCGGCCTCGGCTTCGCCCAGATGCCGACCTTCCCCGACGCTGCATCCACCGACCCGGCCAGGCTCGGCATCATGAAGGGTTCGCCGCCGTCCGCCGACAAGGTAGTGCGCTGGGCCGACGGCAGCGCCTACAAGTTCCCCAACACGCGCTGGAGCTTCTCCAACTTCCGCCAGATGGTGCCCACCAGCGTCGTGCCGCGCGGGCAGGGGCCGGCCAGCATCCTGCCCTCCAACTTGCGCAGCGACCTCGACGCCGTCAGCTTCGTGCCCTTGGGCAAAGACCAGCCGATGAGCTGGGAGCAATCGCTGGCCGCCAACTATACCGACGGCATCGTCGTGCTGCACAAGGGCAAGGTCGTCTACGAGCGCTATTTCGGCGCACTCAAACCCGAGGGCCAGCACATCGCCATGTCGGTGACCAAATCCTTCTTCGGAACCATCGGCGCGATGCTGGTGGCCGAGGGCCTGCTCGACGAAAAGGCCAAGGTCGCGCAATACGTGCCGGAGCTCAAGGAGTCTGCCTTCGCCGATGCCACGGTACGCCAGGTTCTGGACATGACCACCGGCCTCAAATACTCGGAGAACTATGGTGACCCGAACGCCGAGATCTGGGCCCACGTCCGTGCCGGCAACGTGCTGCCGCGCCCGCCCGGCTATACCGGTCCGCAGACCTTCTACGAGTTCCTGCAGACGGTGAAGAAGGAAGGCGAGCACGGCCAGGCCTTCGCCTACAAGACGGTGAACAGCGACGTGCTGGGCTGGATGATCCGCCGCGTCACCGGCAAGTCGATCGGCGAGAACCTGCACGAGCGCATCTGGAGCAAGCTCGGGCCGGAACAGGATGCCTATTTCACGATCGACACGGTGGGCAACGAATTCGCCGGCGGCGGCCTCAACACGGCGCTGCGCGACCTGGCCCGCTTCGGCGAGATGATGCGCCTGGACGGCAAGTTCAACGGCCAGCAGATCGTCCCGAAATCCGTAGTCGACGACATCCGCAAGGGCGGCAGCAAGGACGATTTCGCCAAGGCCAACTACAAGACCCTGCCGGGCTGGACCTACCGCAACATGTGGTGGATCTCGAACAACGAGCACGGCGCCTACAGCGCGCGCGGCATCCACGGCCAGGTGATCTACATCGACCCGAAAGCCGAGATGGTGATCGCCCGCTACGCCTCCAACCCGATACCGAACAATCCCTATAACGACCCCGTTTCGCTGCCGGCCTACCACGCCCTCGCAAAACATCTGATGAAGTAGGGAGTTCCCATGCAGCCCAACCATCCGCCGCTCGCCGCAACTCACGAGGTCACCAACCAGGCCCGTGCGCTGGAGAACTACAACGCCTACGCCAGCAATCTGCCGCTGCAGGAAGCGGTAGCGCAGCAGGGCGCGGGCTGGGCGCACGACTGGCTCGCGGCGCGCGGCGCCGAGGTCGGCAGCGCGGAATGGATCGAACACGGGCGGCTGGCCAACGCCTACCCGCCGGTGCTGAAGCTCTTCGACCGCTACGGCAACCGCCGCGACGAGGTCGAGTTCCATCCCTCGTGGCACGAGTGCCTGGGCTGGCTCAAGCGCCACGGCTGCGACACCGGCCCCTGGGCCGAGCCCAAGCCCGGCGCCCACGTCGCCCGTGCCGCGGCCTACGTGATGTTCGCCGAGATCGAGTGCGGCTCGTTGTGCCCGACCACCATGACCTACGGCGCGGTGCCGGCACTGCGCCAGGTGCCGGAACTGGCCCGCGAGTGGATGCCGAAACTGCTTTCGCGCGACTACGACAAGCGCTTCATCCCGGCGGACGAAAAGGCCGGCGTGATGATCGGCATGGGCCTCACCGAGAAGCAGGGCGGTTCGGACGTGCGTGCCAACACTTCGCGCGCCGAGCGAATGGACGACGGCAGCTGGCGCCTCACCGGCCACAAGTGGTTCCTCTCGGCGCCGATGTGCGACGCCTTCCTGGTCACGGCGCAGACGGCCAAGGGGCTGTCGTGCTTCTTCGTCCCGCGCTGGACGCCGGAGGGGCGGCTCAATGAAATGCGCATCCAGCGCTTCAAGGAAAAGATGGGCGACCGCTCGAATGCCGGCACCGAGATGGAGTTTTGGGGCTCGATGGGCTGGCTGGTGGGCGAGGAAGGCCGCGGCATCCCGACCGTGCTGGAGATGGGCGTTTACACGCGGCTGGATTGCGCGATCGGCAGCACCGGCATCATGCGCGGAGCACTCTCCCAGGCCATGCACCACACCGGCTTGCGATCCGCCTTCGGCAAGCTGCTGAAAGACCAGCCGCTGATGAAGAACGTGCTGGCCGACATGGCGCTGGAAGTCGAGGCGGCCACGGCGCTGTCGATGCGCCTGGCGCGCGCCTTCGACGCGCAGGATGACGAAGCCGAAAGCCTGCTGCGCCGGATACTGACGCCGGTGGCGAAGTACTGGATCTGCAAGCGCTGCCCGACGCTGGTGGCCGAGGCCATGGAAGTGCATGGCGGCAACGGCTACGTTGATGAAGGCCCGATGCCGCGCCTGTTCAAGCAGAGCCCGCTGAATTCGATCTGGGAAGGCTCAGGCAACGTGATGTGCCTCGACACCCTGCGCGCCACGGCGCGCCACCCGAAGAGCGTGGAGGTGCTGACGGCCGAGATCACGCCGGCGCTGGGCAGGAACCGCAGCTTCGACGCCTTCGTCGGCGCCTTGCAGAAGGGACTTTCAAACCCGCAGGACATCGAGATCCGCTCGCGCGAACTGACCCAGGGCATCGCGCTGGCGATGCAGGGCGCGCTGCTGTTGCGCCACGCGCCGGCACCGGTGGCCGAGGCCTTCTGCGCCTCGCGCCTGGCGCCCGGCCACTGGGGGGCAAGCTTCGGCACGCTGGCGGCGAACACCGACTTCGCCACGATCCTGCAACGCGCCTGGCCGGGGGAGTACGCGTGAGCAGCGCCGAGCGCAGGGCCGCCCCAAGCCGGCGCCAGCCAGCGTCATGGAGACTGCGGCAGCAGGCGAACCATTGTCACCCCCGCCCGTGGGGCGGGGGCAGGGGGGTGGGCCAATGAACGTCAATCCTGCCTGGCTGGCCGCCACCGAATTCATCGACCACGAGCATCCGGCGGTGCGCGAGTTCATCGCCGCAAGAGTCGGCGCTGGCGATACGGCGAAGGACAAGGCACTGAACCTCTACTACGCCGTGCGCGACGACATCCGCTACGACCCCTACGCCAGCAGCATGCAGCGCGAGGCGATGCGCGCCAGCACCACGGTGATCAAGGGCGTCAGCTACTGCGTGCCCAAGGCCATCCTGTATTGCGCCTGCCTGCGCGCCGTCGGCATCCCGGCGCGGCCCGGTTTCGCCGACGTGAAGAACCACCTCTCGACCGAGAAACTGACGCGGCTGATGGGCAGCGACCTCTTCGCCTGGCACGGCTATGTCAGCCTGCTGCTCGACGGCAAGTGGGTCAAGGCCACACCGGCCTTCAACTTCAGCATGTGCCAGCGCTTCGGCGTGCTGCCGCTGGATTTCGACGGCGAGCACGATTCGCTGATGCATCCCTACAACTCGGCCAACCAGCGCCACATGGAATACGTGAATCAGCGCGGCGAATTCGACGACCTGCCCTACGAGGAACTCAAGGCCGACATGTTCCGCATGTACCCCAAGCTGATCGAGATCAGCGAAGGCCGCAGCGGCGACTTCGACCACGAGTCGGTGTTGAGGCCAAAGCATTGACGGTGCATGTCGAGAAAAATGCCGCGGTAACCACCGTGGTCATTGACCGCCCCGAGGCGCGCAACGCCATCGACCGACCCACGGCGCAGGCGCTGGCCAACGCCTTCCGCGACTTCGACGCCGACCCGGCGCAGCATGTCGCCGTGCTCTGCGGTGCCAACGGCCACTTCTGCGCCGGTGCCGACCTCAAGGCCTTCGTCGCCAACCCCGGCGAATGGTCTCTGAAGGAAGACGGCGACGCCCCGCTCGGCCCCACCCGCATGTTGCTGACCAAGCCGGTGATCGCGGCCGTCTCCGGCTATGCGGTGGCCGGCGGGCTGGAGCTCGCCCTGTGGTGCGACCTGCGCGTGGTCGAGCAGACTGCCAGCTTCGGTGTCTTCTGCCGGCGCTGGGGCGTGCCGCTGATCGACGGCGGCACGATACGGCTCTCGCGCCTGATCGGCCATTCGCGCGCGCTGGACATGATTCTCACCGGCCGCGCAGTGGGCGCCGACGAGGCGCTGGCGATCGGCCTGGCCAACCGCGTGGTGGGCGAGGGCGAAGCGCGCACCGCCGCTGAAGAGTTGGCAGCACAGATCGCCGCCTTCCCGCAGACCTGCATGCGCCATGACCGGCAGTCGAGCTACGAGCAGTGGGGCCTGTCGCTCCCCGATGCGTTGAAGAACGAATGCCGCCACGGCCAGGCGTCGCTGGCCAGCGGCGATGCCGAGGCCGGTGCAGGCCGCTTCAAGGGTGGGGAAGGACGTCATGGCCGCTTCTAGAAAATCGGTGATCAAGGACGAGCCCAACCGCCGTGCCGAGATCGTGCGTGCCGCGAGCCGGCTGTTCGCGGAGAAAGGCTATTCGGCCACCACCATCCGCGACATCGCCAAGGCGGTCGATATGCAATCCGGCTCGCCCTTCTACCATTTCAAGACCAAGCATGACATGCTCAGGGCGGTAGTGATGGAGGGCATGGAGATCATCACCCGCGCCGTCGGTGAAGCTGCCGCCAGGGACGGCACGCCGCGCGATATCTTCGACGCCATGCTGCTGGCCCATCTGGAACAACTGCTGGCCGAAGACGGCCGCCACTTCGCCGCGACGCTGCTGCATGAGAGCCACCATCTCGAAGCCGCGGCTCTGGCCGAACTGATCGAACAGAAGGACGCCTACGAGGCGCTCTGGCAGAAAGCGCTGCGCGAGCTCAAGCGCAGCGGCGAAATCGAAGACGACAGCCATGTCACGCGGCTATTCCTGATGGGTGCGCTGAACTGGACCGTGCAGTGGTACCGCCCCAACGGCGGCCGCACCGTGAAGCAGATCGCCAGGCAGATTTCGGGAATGTTGCTGAAGTCCTGACACGGGGTCGCAACGACCTCGCTCACCCGATCCATATGCAGAGTGCACTTTTCACAGTCAGTGGAGTACCATTCCCCCATGCAAATCGCTTCTGGAACCATTGTTGGTGGCAAAGTCGTTGTCGAGGGGCTCTCGCTGCCAGACGGCACGCCTGTCACCGTCCTCGCGCGCGGGGACGAGGTTGCTGTGCGGCTTCCGCTTGAACAGGAAGCTGAGCTTCTTGATGCTCTTGACGAGGCTGACCGTGAGGAGGGTATTTCTGCCGAGGAGCTTTTTGCACGGCTCCGCCGGTTTGGCTGATATTGGCTCTCGGCGTCAGGGTTAAGCCCCGCGCACAGCGGGAAATCGAACGGGCAGCAGAATGGTGGGCCGAAAATCGGCCTGCTGCCGTTGGAGCTATTCGCAAGGATATTGAAGCTGCCTTGGCCCTGCTCATTGAAGAACCCGGCATAGGCACCAAGATCGAAACTGCGCGCTCCGACATAGTTCGCCGGCTATACCTCACCCGAGTTCGATACTTTCTTTACTATCGGGTGCGAGGAAATTTTCTCGAGGTTGTCGCTTTCTGGCACTCCAGCCGCGAAGCTGGCCCGTCGCTCTGACCCCATGACGCCGAACCCATCATTCCAGGGGACGCTGCGCGATGAAGCCGCGCAGCGCCCCTGAATTCAAACGCTGGGCCTTTCAATCATGAGCCTTTCCGCCGTTCGCTGCGGCTCGCTTTCCCGCGCTGCTTCGGTGGGCTTGGGCTTCGACGATGATCTGGTGCTTGTCGTCGACGGCGGCGACGCCGGTGTAGCCCTGGATGACGCCCTTGCTGGTGGCCGTCTTGGCTGACTCGTTATCGGTGCGGTTGCTCTTGACCACTTTTCCCTTGGCGCCCTTGCGGTCGGCGGGGTGGTCGTTGAGCCACTGGCGCATTTGCGCGGCTTCCCGGTCCAGGCGCTCGATCTGGCGGACGTCCTTCTCGGCCAGCGTCGGCTCCACCGCCAAGGCGTCGTTCTCGCGGTGGCGGGCGAGCATCGCGTTGGCGGCGGCTTCCATCTTGGCGGCCTGACGCTGGAAGTCAGCACGGGTACCGCTTTTGGCCTTGCTGGCGTTAATGGGCAGCTTGACGCCGATCGACGCCCCGAAGGAAGTCCCCTTGGGGGATGGCGAACATCTCGCGGCCGATGAGCCCTTGCCGGTCGCAGATGAGCAGGACTTCCTTGAACAGCGGCCCGATTTCGTCGCCCAGGGTGCTGACGAAGCCGGCGAAGGTGGTGAAGTGCGGGGCCGTATCGCCACTGAGCGCGATGAACGTGACGTGCTCTGTGCCGGCACGCTCGATGCCGCGACTGCTGATAATTCCCCGCGAATAGGCGAAGAGCACGACTTTGAGCAGCATGGCCGGCGGGTAGGCGCTGGCGCCGGTGAGATCGTTCTTGTAGCGGGCGTCGAAGCGGGACAGGTCGAGCTGGTGATCGACGAGGTAGTTCAGGGCGTGTTCGAAGGTGCCGGGTAGCAGTTGCCGCTGCAAATCAACGGCAATGAAGCGCGGGCTGGTGTCAATGTGCTTGTAACGGGCCATGGGATCGGTTCCAAATGGGATGCCGGTATGACTCTTGATATCCCGTTTGGTTCACGGCAGGATGCGCGAATGAATGAACTTGTTCTACAGCTTCGTTAGCCATGTTCATGACCCGCGCCCGGTGGGGCTTTCTCGTCAGCACTCTCGCGCTTTCGTTGGTTATGGCGGTCTGGTCGGATATGTTTCTCTGGGCCAAAGTGGGCAATCTGCCAACCTGGGTAGAGGCGCTGCCGTCGCCAATACTGGCTCCCGCATACTTGGCTTTTGTGTGCCTTGTTCCTGCCACCTTTGTGCCGGAAACTCTATCAAGAGCGCGCTCGGCCATCATGAAGTCCGTACTTCTGGCCCCTCTGTCGGCGGTTGCGGTTTTTGCACTGAATCCGCTCCACCAAAATGCTGCTATTCCGTTCAACGTACTTTTCCACTACGTCTGGATCGTTCTGTTTCATTGCCTTGTTCCAGCTCTTCTGTTGGTCGCAATCCGAACCGCCGCACACGTTGTTCTCAGGCAAAAACATGGCTAACCCGGCAGTCGACCCCGTTCCCTTCGGTCACTGGACGCTGCGCGATAAAGCCGCGCAGCGCCGGTGACTTCTACGTTGGGGTGCGCCATATCTATGTATGGCCTTTTATATGGGCTAGTGCTACTCTGTCCCCATGGCAAAAACTCGCTTTGATTGGGACCTCGACAAGGACGCCGAGAATCAGGGAAAGCACGGGGTTTCTTTCTCCCGTGCCCAATACGCCTTTGCGGACCCGCAGCGCGTGATTGCCAAGGACGAGATGCACAGTCAGACCGAAGAGCGGTTCTATTGCTTTGGCGAAGTTGATGGCGGTGTGCTCACAGTGCGGTTCACTTACCGCGCTTCGGTAATTCGAATCATCGGCGCCGGTTATTGGCGCAAAGGAAAGGCGATCTATGAGCGCGAAAATCAAATACACCGATGAACCCCTTGGCAAGGTTCAGGTGGTTCCCGACTTCCTTCCGTCGCCGGCCGAATTGGCATTTCGTGAAGAAGGTGTGAAGGTAACCTTGGCTCTGAGCAAGAAGAGCATCGAGTTCTTCAAATCGGAAGCCACAAAGCATCACACGCAGTACCAGCGCATGATTAGGCGGCTCCTCGACGCGTATGTTGATGGCCAAGCCCCAACCCGGCAGTCCACACGGACGCTGCGCGATAAAGCCGCGCCGCGCCGGTGACTTCCACGTGGGGCATCTTGAACGGCACCCGTTGCAGTGTGGTGCCAAAAGGCACACATCGGCGTAGCATTCCCGCATGAAGCCTTTCCGCTGGTCATCCGAGAAGAACAATACCGTCAAGGCGGAGCGGGGAATTTCGTTCGAGAACATTGTTGTTTCTATCGAGGCTGGTGGTCTGCTGGACATCCTGGCTCACCCGAATCAGGCGAAATACCCCAGGCAGCGCGTTCTCGTCGTCGCGTGCGACAACTACGTCTACTTGGTACCGTTTGTCGAAGGGGAAGAGTATTTCTTTCTCAAGACCGTAATCCCGAGCCGCAAAGCAACGCGGAGTTATTTGGATCAAGGGGAAACAGATGCCGAAAATTGACGCCTACGAGCTTGAAGTCCTTAGCGCTTTTGACAAAGGCCAATTGAAGTCCGTTGCCACCAAAGCCGAGCTTGCGAAGTTCAAGGCAGCGGCGCGCGCCACCGCCATTAAAGATCGCCGGGTCAACATCCGTCTGTCCTCCGGCGATCTGAGCGACATTCAAGTCAAGGCACTTGAAGAAGGTGTGCCGTATCAAACGCTAATCGCCAGCGTTCTCCACAAGTATGTTACCGGCCGCCTGGCCGAGCAGCGTCCAGCGAAGCAAACCCGCAACCCTTCATCAAAGCGTCGTGCTGCGTAAGTCAGCGGACGCCTTGACGTGACGTCAATGCGCGATAACGCCGCGCAGCGCCGGTGAATTCTAAGTTCGGCCCCATAGAAGACCTCCCTACTGCGCATTTGACAAGCCTATTTTGTGTAGCTATGCGTTCCTGCGGGGCCAGCGTGTCACGTATCTGGGCCGGCAGGGTGAGCAGCACATCGAGTGGTTTCCGGGTGCCAGGCCACCGGACGCCTAAACAGCAGGCCACCCGGGCTGTCCCCTCGCGCCGACACCGAACGACTTGGCTCCACGCCTTCCCACGCTGAACCCCCATCGAAAGGACCACAATGAACAACCCCGTCGGCTGGTTTGAAATCTATGTCCAGGACTTGACTCGGGCCAAGGCCTTCTATGAAGCCGTACTCGGCGTTGAGCTTTCGCGGCTCGACAGCCCGGGAATGGACATGCTGGCGTTTCCGATGAACCAGGAGGGCTACGGCGCCTCCGGGGCGCTGGTGAAGATGGCGGGCTTTGCTTCCGGGGGCAACAGCGTGCTCACCTACTTCAGTTGCGCGGACTGCGCGGTCGAGGCGGCACGCGTCGTCGCGGCAGGCGGCAAAGTGCAGAAGGAGAAGGCATCCATAGGGCAATATGGCTTCATCGCGCTTGCCATCGACACCGAAGGCAATATGTTCGGCCTGCATTCGATGCAGTAGGCTGCGGCCGCGAAACTCCGTCAATGAAAACCACCCTCTACGTCCTCGCCGGCATCCTCGTCCTGGCCGCCATCCTGGTCCAGCTGGGCGCGTTGCGCGGCAACCGGCCGGCCGATATCGGCGTTGCCAACGGCCGGCTCAAGCCGCCTTCGCCGACACCCAATAGCGTTTCCAGCCAGGCGGCGCTGTATCCGGATCACCCGCAGCGCGCCTATTCCGACATCGCGCCGCTGCCGCTGAAGAATGCCGCGGGCCCGGCCTCGCTGCAGGCGCTGGCGGCAGTGTTGGGTGCGATGCCGGGCATCACGGCGGTGGAACAGCGGCCCGACTACCTGTACGCGCAGGCCGAAACGCGCTGGATGAAATTCACCGATGATCTGGAGTTCTGGTTCAACCCGGTGCGCGGCGTGATCGAGCTGCGCAGCGCCAGCCGCCTCGGACGCAAGGATTTCGGGGTGAACCGGGCGCGTATCGAGGCGATCCGGGCGGCGTATCTGGCGCGCGCCTGAGGCCTACTTGGCGCGGTTGCGCCCGGCGAAAATCTGCTCCATCTGTTGCACGCTCAGCGCCGCTTTCACGGTGTCCATGTAGTCACGGTCTTCGCGCCGGATGTGGTTGAGCAGCCACTTGTTCAGCGTATCCAGCACTTCCGTGGCCACTTCCTCGCCCAGGGCATAGCGTTGGCCGTACTCGGTGAGTTGGCGGGCAAAGCGTTCGTGGCCGCGGCGATGATGGGCCGCGCCGGAAAACTTGGCGGCGTCCATCAGCTCTTCCTCGAAGCCGAAGTGGGACACCGTGTACTCGGAGAGGCCCTCAAGCACCTTGCCGACCAACTTCTTGTCGCAGGTTTCGCGGGCTTCGTTGAGCTGATTGATGTAGGTGACGATGCGCTGATGCTGGCCATCGATGATATCGATGCCGATGCTCAGGTCGGCGCTCCACTTGATTGCTTTCACAGTCTCCTCATTTCTTGTCTGGCCGTTCGATGCGCAGGGGGCATCGTGAAGCGGCGGGCCTACTTATCATTTGCGGCAACGTGACCCTATATCTTTAGGCCAATGTTACAGCATCAGGACAGCAGGTCTAACCCTCCCGGCTGCGGAGCAGCGTGCCAGCGCACCAGTTCGGCGGCGGGCATCGGCAGGGCAATGCCGTTGCCCTGTCCGACGGTGCAGCCCATCTGTAACAGAACCTGGAAAATGGCTTCGCTTTCCACGCCTTCGGCCACGCAATGCATGTCGAAGGCGCGCGCCAGGGCGATGATGCCCAGGACCACGGCGTGGTCCCCCTTGTCGGTCTGCATGTCGCGAACGAAGGACTGGTCGATCTTGAGGGTGTCAACGTCAAGTTGGCTGAGGTAGGTCAGCGAGGAATAGCCGCTGCCGAAATCGTCGAGCGCGAAGCCGATGCCCAGCTCGCGGCAGGCGGCGATCAGGCTGCTGATGCGCGCAATGTCATCCAGCGCGGCCGTCTCAAGAACTTCGATCTGCAGCCAGCATTCGCCGGCCTGCGGCGAATAGCGCTGCGCCTGCTCTTTGAGCCGGGGCACGAATCCCGGGGATTGCATGTGGTAGGCCGAGATGTTGATGGCCAGCGGCAGGCGGAAGCCGGCCTCGCGCCAGGCAAGCAGCTGATCGACGGCGGTGGCAACGACCCATTCGCCGAGCTCGATTTCGAGTTCGGTGTTCTCCACCGCGCGCATGAAATCGCCCGGCAACAACAGCCCGCGCTGCGGATGGTTCCAGCGGATCAGCGCCTCGGCGCCCGCCAGGCGACGGGTGGCGAGGTCAAGCTTGGGCTGGTAGTAGAGTGCGAATTCGCCGCCCGCCAGGCCAAGGCGGATTTCCTGCAACAGCTGGTGGTGTGAGCGCGCGCGCCGGTCGCTGGCCGGGTCGAAGAGGTGGAAGCGGTTCTTGCCCGCCAGCTTGGCCAGGTACATCGCCTGATCGGCATGGCGCAGCAGCGTATCGGCATCTTCCTCGTCATCCGGATACAGCGCAACGCCGATGCTGGCGCTGAGCTGCAGCATTTGCTCGCCGATCCGGATCGGCTGCCGGATGCGCTCCAGCAGGCGCTGCAGGCTGCCGACGCATTCCTCGGTGGCCTGCAGGCCGACCAGCAGCACGACGAACTCGTCGCCGCCCAGCCGCGCCACGGTGTCGTCCTCGCGTACGGCCTCGCGGATGCGGCGCGTCACCTCGACCAGGACGCGGTCGCCAACCGCATGACCGTGCTGGTCGTTGATCGGCTTGAAGCCGTCGAGATCGAGGTAGCAGACCGCCAGCAGGCCGTGGTCGCGCTTGGCGCGGGCCAATGACTGCGCCAGGCGGTCGGCCAGCATCACGCGGTTGGGCACACCGGTCAGGGCATCGTAATGTGCCAGGCGTTCCAACTGCTTTTCGTGCTCCATGCGCACGCGGATCTGGTGGCGCAGGTCGTCTTCGCGCTGGCGCGCCAGCTCCTCGCTCTTCATCGTCTCGTGGTAGTAAAAAACGCCTGCCAGCGCCACCAGATAGAGGACGGTGGTGCCGATGTCGGCGCCGGAGAACACCGACCCGGTGCCCTGGGCAAAGTGGCCGGCAACGATGGCGACGATGATCCCCGCCAGCCACCATAGCCCGCCGCGCATGCCCTTGAGGAAGAAGGCCGCGGCCGACAGCAGGAAGAACAGCGAAAGGTGGTTGCCGCGCTGCGGCGCCAGCAGGAAGGCCGCCAGGAAGAGCACGAAGGCCGCCGCCAGCGCAATCGTGGCGACGCCTTCCACCTGCCCCGGCCAGCGCGTCAGGTACAGCCAGAGCGAGAGCCCGGCACCGGCAAAAAGCAAATCGATTGCCACCAGCGGATCGGCCACCGAAAAGCGGTACAGGCCGAGGGCGCCGGCCAGAACCACCGCCAACAGGAAGATGCCCTTGAGGAAGGCGATCTTGTAGTTCTGCAGCGGCGGGTTTTCGCTGGCGGTCGGATTGGGCAATGGCATGGGTTGCCGGCGTCAGTCGAAGTAGCTGCGACCCTCTTCGAAGCGCGCGGCGAACCAGCCCTTCTTCAGGCTTTCGGTGCGCACCTTGCCGCGGCTGTTGGGCGCATGCACGAAGCGATCGTCGCCGATGTAGATGCCGACATGCGAGCGCGGCTTGTTGCGGGTGTTGAAGAAGACCAGGTCGCCGGGCTGGAGCTTTTCCGCCGGCACCACCTTGCCCTTGCGCGCGAGGTCGGCAGCCGATCCCTTGAGTTGCATGTCCACCGATTTTTCGTACACGTAGCTGACCATGCCGCTGCAGTCGAGGCCGGCCTCGGGGTTCTTGCCGCCGAAGCGATAGCCGGTTTCGATCAGGCCCAGGGCAAAAAGCACCACATCATTGGCCTTGGGGTTGTGCCGCGCGAGCTGGCTGACGGCAGCGGGCGCGGGAACCGCCCGCGCCGTGTCGTCAGCGCCGACTCTTCCGCGCGAGGCTACCGGCGCCGGGTCCTGCCCGCCCAGGGACAGCACGCCACAGGCCCCCAGCACCAGGCTGGAACTGGCGAGCAGGGTGGCGAGCGAAGTGCGCGGGGCCGACATGTCGTCAAATGTATTCCGCTAGACTCCGCTTCTTAATCCCAAGCAAGGCACAAAACATCATGCAAATTCGCGCCGCCGTATTGAGCCAGATGGAACAACCGCGCCCCTATGCGCAAACCCGCCCGATCGCCATCGAGACCGTGAACCTTGCCGGGCCCGGCCCCAACGAGGTGCTGGTGAAGATCACCGCTGCCGGCCTGTGCCATTCCGACCTCTCCATCGTCAATGGCGACCGGCCGCGGCCGATGCCGATGGCGCTCGGCCACGAGGCCGCCGGCGTGGTCGAGGAGACCGGGCCTGGCGTCACCGATCTCAAGCGCGGCGATGCCGTGGCGCTGGTCTTCGTCCCCAGTTGCGGCCACTGCCTGCCCTGCCTGGAAGGCCGCCCGGCGCTGTGCGAACCCGGCGCGGCGGCCAACACCGCCGGCACCATGGTCGGCGGCCATCGCCACTTGTCTCGCGCCGACGGCAGCCCGCTCAACCACCAGGTCGGGGTGTCGTGTTTCGCCGAATACGCCGTGTGCAATCGCGGCTCGCTGGTCAAGGTCACGCCCGACCTGCCGCAGGATGTCGCCGCCGTGTTCGGTTGCGCGGTGCTCACCGGCGTGGGCGCCGCGATCAACTCGGCGCAAGTCAGGCTGGGCCAGACGGTCGCCGTGATCGGGCTGGGCGGCGTGGGGCTTTCGGCCGTGCTCGGCGCCCTGGCCGCTGGCGCGCGCGAAGTGATCGCCATCGACAGCCTGCCTTCCAAGCTTGATGCCGCGCTGGCGTTGGGTGCGACGCGCGCCTTTCGTGCCGACGACCCCGACCTGGTGGCCCAGGTCAAGGCGGCGACCAAGGGCGGCGTGGACATCGCCATCGAGGCCGCGAGCTCGGTCAAGGCGCTCGACGCCGCTTACAAGATCACGCGGCGCGGTGGCACCACGGTGACCTGCAGCCTGCCGCCGCCGAGCCACACCTTCAACGTCCCGGCGGTAAACCTGGTCGCCGAAGAGCGCACGCTGAAAGGCAGCTACCTCGGCTCGGCCGTACCGGCGCGCGACATTCCGCACTACATCGCGCTGTTCCAGGCGGGCCGCCTGCCGGTGGACAAGCTGATCACCCACCGCCTGACGCTGGACCAGATCAACGAAGGCTTCGACCGGCTTGATTCGGGCGAGGCCGTGCGCCAGGTGATCATGTTCTGATGCTGCGCTCCTACCTCTTCACCTCGGAGTCGGTCTCCGAGGGCCACCCGGACAAGCTTGCCGACCAGATCTCGGACGCCATCCTCGACGCCTTCCTCGAACGCGAGCCAAGCGCCAAGGTGGCCTGCGAGACACTGGTTGCCGACAATCTGATTGTCATCGCCGGGGAATTCCGCACTGCCGACCCGGCAGTCTTCAACGACATCCGCGGCCGCGCCGAGGGCATCGCCCGACAAGTATTGCGCGATGCCGGCTACAAGGATGCCGACACTGGCATCGACCCCGACAAGTGCGAAGTGCAGGTGCGCTTCAACCACCAGTCGATCCAGATCAACATGGGCATCGTGCATGCCAACGGCCAGCTCGGCGCCGGCGACCAGGGCCTGATGTTCGGCTATGCCTGCGACGAGACGCCGGACTGCATGCCCTACCCGATCTGGCTGGCGCACCGACTGGTGCAACGCCAGGCCCGCCTGCGCAAGTCGGGCACCATGGACTGGCTGCGGCCCGACGCCAAGAGCCAGGTCACGGTGCGCTACGACGGCCAGCGCGTGGCCGGCGTGCACAACGTGGTGATCTCGACCCAGATCGCGCGCGACCTCGACCCGGCCTGGGTGGCGCGCGAAGT
>CAJBYR010000032.1 GCA_903959855.1 uncultured beta proteobacterium | reverse complement strand
GTAGGCCTTGTCGAAGTGATCCTCGATGGCGCGCTTGGAACGGCCGGTGACGAAGATCATGTCGGTGATGCCGGCAGCCACAGCTTCCTCCACCGCATACTGGATCAGCGGCTTATCGACAATGGGCATCATTTCCTTGGGACTGGCCTTGGTGGCCGGCAGGAAGCGGGTGCCGAGACCCGCGACGGGAAAGACCGCCTTGGGGACCTTTTTCATTGTTTTAACAACTCCCTGAATTGAATCTCGTCAAGAATCGTGATGCCCAAAGTCTGCGCCTTGTCGAGCTTGGAACCGGCCTCCGCGCCGGCCACCACATAGTCAGTCTTCTTCGACACCGAGCCGGCCACCTTGCCGCCCAGCGCTTCGATCATGTCCTTTGCTTCGTCGCGCGACAAGGCGGGCAAGGTTCCGGTGAGCACGAAGGTCTTGCCGGAAATAGACGAGCTCACGCTTGCGGCAGGCGCGCCTTCTGGCCAGCTGACGCCCGCGGCACGCAACTGCTCAATGACCTCGACATTGTGCGGCTCGGCAAAAAATCGTGCAATCGACGCCGCGACGACCGGGCCGACGTCGGGTACCAGCTGCAGCCGATCCAGGTCCGCCGCCATCAGCGCGTCGAGGTTGCCGAAGAAGCGCGCCAGATCCTTGGCGGTCGCCTCGCCCACATTGCGGATGCCGAGTGCAAAGATGAAGCGCGCCAGCGTCGTCAGCTTGCTCGCTTCGATCGCCGCCAGCAGGTTCGTCGCCGACTTGTCCGCCATGCGTTCGAGATTCACCATCGCCAGCAATCCGAGTTTGAACAGGTCGGCCGGCGTCTTGACGATCGCCGCATCCACCAGTTGTTCCACCAGCTTGTCGCCCAGGCCCTCGATATCCATTGCACGGCGACCGGCAAAATGCAGCAGCGCCTGTTTGCGCTGTGCCGGACAGATCAGGCCGCCAGTGCAGCGCGCGATCGCTTCATCGTCGGGACGCTCCACGGCCGAGCCACACACCGGGCAGGTCCGGGGCAACTCGAAAGGCGGATGCAATGGCTCGTCGCCCGGCCGATTGGCTCTTGGCCGCCGCTCCATCACCACCGAAACAACTTCGGGGATCACATCGCCGGCGCGGCGAACAACGACCGTGTCACCGATGCGCACATCCTTGCGCCGGGCCTCGGTCTCGTTGTGCAAGGTTGCGTTGGTGACCGTCACGCCGCCGACGAACACCGGTGCCAGGCGTGCCACGGGCGTGATGGCGCCGGTACGGCCCACCTGCACCTCGATGGCCTCGACCGTAGTCAGCATTTCTTCCGCCGGATACTTGTGAGCGACCGCCCAGCGTGGCTCGCGCGTGACGAAACCGAGCTGCAGTTGCCGCGCCAGCGAATTCACCTTGTAAACCACGCCGTCGATGTCAAAAGGCAGGCTGTCGCGGGCTTCGCGCATGCCTGAGTGAAACGCAATCAGGCCATCGGCGCCCTGCACCGTAGCCCGATGCTCGCAAACCGGCAGTCCGAATGCAGCCAGCGCATCGAGGACGCCGGAATGGGTATCCGGAATCGCCCAGCCGCGGAATTCGCCTAGACCGTAGGCATAGAAGGATAGCGGACGCTCGGCAGCCATCGCCGGGTCAAGCTGGCGGATGCTGCCGGCGGCACCGTTGCGCGGATTGACCAGGGTAGCCTTGCCCAGGCTGCGCTGCCTTTCGTTGTAGGCTTCGAAATCAGGACGGCTCATATAGGCTTCGCCGCGCACCTCGATGATTTCCGGTACTTCGCCCCGCAGGCGCAAGGGAATGCAATGCACGGTACGGATGTTTTGCGTCACGTCCTCGCCGGTTTCACCGTCGCCGCGGGTAGCCGCCTGAACCAGAACGCCATGTTCATAGCGCAGATTGATCGCCAGGCCGTCGAACTTGAGCTCCACCGCATACTCGACCGGTGGATCGCCTTCACCAAGCGCCAGTTCACGCCGGATGCGCGCATCGAAAGCCCGTGCGCCGGAGGGTTCGGTATCGGTCTCGGTACGGATCGAAAGCATCGGCACGGCATGCCTGACCTGGGCGAAGCCCCCCAGCGGCTTGCCCCCCACGCGGCGTGTTGGGGAATCATCGGTCAGCAGTTGCGGATGCTCGGCCTCGATGGCCTGCAACTCGCGGTAAAGCCGGTCGAACTCGGCGTCGGGTAGCGTCGGCCGGTCAAGAACGTAATAGGCGTGGTTGTGGCGCTCGATCTCGCGGCGCAAGACTTCCGCCCGCGCCGCCGCTTCCGCAAAATGCATCAGGAAAAGAGGCGCAATGCCCGCGGGCTGCCCGGGTCGATGCCGCCGTCGCGCATGCGCTGTTGCAACTCGATGGTCTTGGCGCGGATAGCGGCAATCATGGCATCGGCCAGCGGCGCGCGCTGCGCATCGACCAGCACGCCGCCCAATGCACTGGCGATCTGGCGTGCCGCGCCGAGCATGCTTTCAAATGCCGCCCGGCCATCGCTTACGCGCGGCACGTCGATGCTGAAGGTCAGGCCGTGCGTTGCCAGGCTGCGCAGGCTTTCGGTATCGAAACGCTCGGTGCCGAGATTGCCCAGGCTGAAGGTTTCGCCGCCCGCCTCGTCACGGGCGTGGAACAGCCCGTCGGCTTCCAGCGCCAGCCCTGCCGCCTCGGCCAGGCCGCGCAGCTTGGTGCCGGGGAAGGTCCCGCCGGTGGCATCCACCACGTGAAGCACAAACTGGATATCGACGCCGGCGCAAAACTGGTCGAGCGCGTTGGCGTTGGCGGCGACTTCCTCGACATCAGGAATCGCCTCCAGCGTTGCCCCGGTCTGCTGCGTCAGGGATTGCACCCCGGCAACAAACGCCGCCAACTCGCCCGGGCTCACCGGACCACGACGATCGACCAGTTGCACGCTGGCCGCCCATTCGCGGTAGCTGCCCTCGTCGTCGGCGGCAATCCGCAGCCAGGCACCGGCATCACCACCGCGCGCCAGCCACGTCAGCGGCTTGGAGATCTCGGCCGCCCAGGCACGCTGAACGCTTTGCAGAATCGGCGCGGCAATCGGCGATGTCGCGCTGAAGCGCAGCGTGCAATCGGCGATGTTGTCGATATCGGCCGGCAGGCCGATCCGCGCAATGGACGGAGCCGGGGCCGGGTTTTCAAGGGACGCCTCTGGTGGCGCGTCGACGGGCTCGACTGTGGTCGGAACAAATTCTTCCAACGGCTGCGGCGACAAGGTCGGCTCCTGCCGGCCCTCGTCGGACACTTCTGGCGCACCCCCGCCGCTTTGCAGCGCATCGGTCGCCGTGCCGCTGAAAATGCGCTCGGCGGTCCTGCGATGCTTGCGGTCCTGCCAGATGTTGTAGCCCCAGACCATCAACACGCCGGTCACGCCGGCGCCGATCAGGGCGATATGCAATTCGCTGAGTGCCATATGAATACGCTTTCCTAAGCCACCTTCTGATCGTCGGCGAGGCGCAGTGCCTCTTCCATATCCACTTCCACGATACGCGATACGCCCTGTTCCTGCATGGTGACGCCGATCAGCTGTTGCGCCATTTCCATGGCGATCTTGTTATGCGAGATGAAGACAAACTGCGTATGCACCGACATGCGCTTGACCAATTCGCAGAAACGCACGGTGTTCGAATCGTCCAGCGGCGCATCAACTTCGTCGAGCATGCAGAACGGCGCCGGGTTGAGGTTGAAGATGGCGAACACCAACGCAATTGCCGTGAGCGCCTTTTCGCCGCCCGACAGCAGATGGATGGTGGTGTTCTTCTTGCCGGGTGGCTGCGCCATGATCTGGATACCGGAATCGAGGATCTCGTCACCGGTCAGGATCAGGCGCGCCTCGCCGCCACCGAACAACTGCGGGAACAGGGTGCCGAAGTGGCGATTGACCGTATCGTAGGTCTCCTGCAACTGCTCACGCGTTTCACGGTCGATGCGACGGATGGCATCTTCCAGGGTGCCGATGGCCTCGTTCAGGTCGATCGACTGCGCGTCGAGGAAGCCCTTGCGCTCGGAGGCCGTCGCCAGTTCTTCAAGCGCGGCAAGATTGACCGGTCCGAGCGCTTCGATTTCGGCCGTGAGGCGCGCGATGTCACCCTGCAGTACGCTGTCCTTAAGTCGTTCGACGCCGCCCGCGGCAAGTTCGACGGCGAACGGCGCTTCGTCTTCCTCGCTGATGACCCGGACTTCGGCAAGCCGCTCGCGGAACTGCTCTTCGTTGATCTGGGCGGCCTGGGCCTTGAGCCGCAAATCGTTGATCCGGTCGCGCAGCGGGCTCAGCCCCTGCTCCAGACGCAGCCGCTGCTCGTCCAGCCCGCGCAGGTCGGCGGCCATGGTCTCCAGCACATTTCGCCGTTCCGCCAGCGCCGACTCTTTAACGCCACGGGCATCGAGGGCCGCATGCAGTTGCTCCTGCAATACGGTGTCACTGATACCGGAAAATTCGGTGCGCGCGGCCGTGGTCTCGGCCTCGATGCGTTGCAACTGGCTGGCCGCCATTGCCGCTGCGCGGCTGTTGTCGTCGAGCTTGGAGAGACACTCCCGTTCGGAGAAACCGGCCTCCTGCACCTCGCGACCGAGCTGGGTTTCGACCGTACGGGCATCGCGCAAGGCCATGTCCTTCTGCCGATGCAGGTCGATCGCGCGCTCGACGCGTTCGCGCACCGTGCCCGACCGGTCGCGTTGCAACTCGCTTTCATTGTCGGCGCGCTCGATGCGCGCGGTTTCGATTTCTTCCTGTCGTTGCAGTTCGCCGAGATCGCGATCGATCTGCGCCGAGCGCTCTTCAAAACGCGTCTGCGCCTGCGCCAGCTTGAGTGCCTCGACCTGCGCGGCATGCAAGGCCTGCTGCGCTTCCTGGGTGGACCGGCGAGCCGCCGTCAACTGGCCCTGCAAGTCCGCCAGTTCCTGCTCCGCCGCCTGCTGCCGGGTGCGCGCGGCATCCTCGGCAAGGGCCCGTGTTTCCAGCTGTGCCGCCAGGTCGTCGATCTCGCGCTGGCGTTCGATCACGCCGTGGGTTTTGGCATCGGGTACGTACAGCGTCAGCCCGGCCGGGGTCAGCAGATGCCCGGCGCGTGAAACGCGACGGCCTGAGCCCAGTGTCAGGTTGGCCGGAAGATCATCGCTGACTGCAACGTCCGCCAGCCATTCGTCGAGCACACCGGCCCAGCCGGCGTCGTCGCAGCGCACTTTGCCGCGCAAGCTGTCGGTGGCGGACACAATGCCGCTGGTTTGACGCTTGACTGCCAGCGTGAGGATCGCGGGTGGCGGTGAAGCCAGGGCGGCACGCAGGGTGTCATCGTCGGCGGACAACGCTGAAAAACGTTCCCGCAGCACCGCCTCGACGGCCGTTTCCCAGCCGGCCTCGACCTGGATCGCCTGCCACAGCGGCTTGGCGTCGGCCAGACCACGCGCCTTGAGCCAGTCGCCGATCTCGCCGCTTTTCGCCACCTTGGCCTGAAGCTGCGACAGCGCCTCGTGGCGCGCACGGGTCTCGGTCAGGCTGCGATGTGCCGATTGCAGGGCTTCACGCGCCGCACGCAAGGCCGATTCGGCACCCGGCACGGCCGATTGCAGGCCGGCCAGGCGTTCCTGGGCGATCTCCAGAGCCTCGTTACCCTTGGCCTCGGCCTCCAGTGAAGCCGCCAGCAGCGCCGGATCGGGGGCACCGAGGGCGAGCTTGTCCTGCTCCAGGCGAGCGCGACGCTGCGCCAGGTTTTCCAGCGCACGCTGGGCATGGCCACGATCCGCGTCGGCCAGGCGCAAAGCCTGCTCGGCCTCGCTCAGGGCGCGCCGCGCTTCGGTGACTTCGCTGCCGGCCGTCTGTACGGCGTCCTCGCACTCGGGCAGCTTGACGGCCGCTTCTTCGTGGCGCGCCGCGGCCGCGGCGACGCGGGCACGGGAATTATCCAGCAGCGCGTTCCAGCGTGCGGCATCGTCGGCGAGCGTGGTCTGCTGCCCCTGCCAGTGGTTCTGTTCCGCGCCCAGCTGCGCCAGGCGTGCTTCCAGCCGGGTGCGCGAGTCGCGCAGATGGCCCAGCTCGCTTTCCAGCCGGCTCACCTCGTTGCTGGCGGCATACATCTCCGCCTGCGCCGCATGCAGGGCATCCGAGGCGGTGTAGTGGTTCTCGCGCGCATGTTCGACGCGGGCCTCGACCTCTCGCAGCTGGGCGGTTTCGCCCTCGACGCGGGTGACGGCCTCTTCGATCTGGCGCGTCAGGCGCTGGCCTTCGCTGCGCGCGTCATTGCGCTTCTTGAGCCAAAGCAGCGTCTGCCTGCGCGACATTTCTTCGTGCAGGCCGCGATATTGCTGCGCCACGGCGGCTTGCGCCTGCAGGTGCCCGACCTGGTTTTCGAGTTCGTTGCGGATGTCGTCGACCCGCGCGATGTTCTCGCGTGCATCTTCCAGACGATGTTCGGTCTCGCGCCGGCGCTCTTTGTATTTGGTGACGCCGGCGGCTTCTTCGAGGAAGAAGCGCAGCTCTTCGGGCTTGGCCTCGACGATGCGCGAAATCATGCCCTGACCGATGATGGCGTAGGCGCGCGGGCCGAGGCCGGTGCCCAGGAACAGGTCGATCACGTCGCGGCGGCGCACGTGCAGGTTGTTGATGTAGTAGCTGGAATTGCCTTCGCGATCAAGCACGCGCTTGACCGTGATCTCGGCGTACTGGCTCCACTGGCCGGCTGCACGACCATCGGCATTGTCGAAGAACAGCTCGACACTGGCGCGGCTGACTTCCTTGCGATTGCCCGAGCCCTTGAAGATCACATCCTGGATCGACTCGCCGCGCAGCTCCGACGCCTTGGACTCACCCAGCACCCAGCGCACGGCGTCGATGATGTTCGACTTGCCGCAGCCATTGGGGCCGACGACACCCGCCAACTGGCCGGGAAACAGCACGGTGGTAGGCTCGACAAAGGACTTGAAGCCCGCAAGTTTCAGCTTGGTAAGACGCACGTGGGAAGGACCTGAGAATGAAGACGACAATGCCGCTTGGCAGGCGCGCCATTATAATCCGTCCCGCCCCTCATACCGTGGTCCCGGAGCATGCCGAAACCCGCCCAAGAAGCCCGTGCCAAGACGCTGGAAACCTTTGCCAATCCGGCTCCGCAGCGGGATTACCAGATCCACATGGAAATCCCGGAATTCACCTGCCTTTGCCCCAAGACCGGGCAGCCGGATTTCGCCGTCCTGACGCTGGATTATGTCGCCGACAAACTCTGCGTCGAGCTGAAAAGCCTCAAGCTCTACATCTGGAGCTTCCGCGACGAAGGCCACTTCCATGAGGACGTCGCCAACCGCATCCTCGACGACCTGGCACGCACCGTGAGGCCCCGCTTCATGCGCCTCACCGCGCGCTTCTATGTGCGTGGCGGCATATTCACCAATGTTGTCGCCGAGCACCGCAAGAAAGGCTGGAAACCCGCGCCGCGCGTCGAACTCGCGGAATTTGCAACGCAGTCCAACACCCGCGGCTGAACGTCGGCGCTGACGCGACGGCGTTCCGCGCCGCCCTTCAGACCGGGATGAAGGGAAGGTCGCGTGCCACCGGGTCGCCATCCGGCCGCACCACCCGCGCATTGACCCAGGTCTTGCCGAAGTTGCTTTCCGTGACCGGCTGGCCGAAACGGAAGCCTTGCAGGATGTCGCAATCCTGAGCCATCAGGAATGACCACTGCTCGTCGGTTTCGACGCCCTCGGCAATGATCTGCAGTCCCAATGCCTGGGCCATGCGCACGGCGGCAATGACCAGGGCGCGGTCGCTGCGATCCTCGGAAACGTCGTTGATGAAACTGCGGTCGATCTTCACCGTATGGAACGGGAACTCGCGCAGGTAGCTGAGCGACGAGTAGCCGGTGCCGAAGTCGTCCATCGACAGGCGCACGCCAAGATCGTGCAATTCCTCAAGGATGACGCGCACCTCGCCCTGATTGCGCAGCAGCAGGCCTTCGGTGATTTCGATTTCCAGCTGCCGCGGCGGCACGTCGAATTCGGTGAGGCAGTCACGGACCATGGCGACGAAACCGCTGCTGCGGAACTGCCGCGGCGAGACGTTGACTGCCATCACAAACGCATCCTGCTGCAGGCGCCAGCGCGCCAGCGTGGCGCAGGCCTCGCGCAGCACCCAGCGGCCGAGGTCAACAATCAGGCCGTTCTGCTCGGCAACCGGAATGAAGGTCGACGGCTGCACCTCGCCCAGCTCCGGGCTGTTCCAGCGCAACAGGGCTTCGGAGCCGATAATGCAGCCGCTGTCGGCACGCACCAGCGGGTGATAGACCACGTGCAGTTCATGGCGCTCCAGCGCGCCGCGCAGGCAACGGCCGATTTCCAGGCGTTGCAGCGAAAGGTCGTGGATCGAGCGGTTGTAGAAGCGGTACATGTTGCGCCCGGAGTCCTTGGCTTCATACATCGCCAGGTCGGCGTTGCGCAGCAGAACCATGGGTTCGGTGCCGTCGTCCGGGTAGATCGCAATGCCGATGCTGGGCGAGGACGTCAGTTCCCGGTCGTCAACCATGAAGGGCTCGGCAAAAGCCGCGATGACCTTCTCCGCCACCGCCGCCGCTTCGTCGCCATGAACCAGGCCGCCCGCAACAATCAGGAACTCGTCACCGCCCAGGCGCGCCACCACGTCCTCGCCCCGCACCGCGGCGGTCAGGCGCTGCGCTACCTGGCGCAGCAGGGCATCGCCCACGGCATGGCCCAACGTGTCATTCACTTCCTTGAAATTGTCGAGATCCAGGTACATGGCCCCGGCCTTGCCGCCATCCCGCCGTGCCCGACTGACCGCCTGGATCAGACGGTCGTTTGCCAGGACGCGATTGGGCAGGCCGGTGAGCAGGTCGTAGTGCGCCTGATAGGTGATTTTTTCCATCTGCGTGCGCTGCTCGGTGATGTCTTCGCAGGACAGCAGCAGGTGGGTCGGGCGTCCTTTTTCATCATGCACCGACCCCAGGCGCAGGCGTTCCCAGTAGGCGCCATCGCCGCGGCGGCTGGGCTGCTCGATTTCCCAGATGCTGCCGGAGATCGCAACGCGCATGGCGTTATCGGCGTCGAGCGGATCCGCGGTGCGCATTATTTCGATCAGGGGTTGCTCGATTATGTCCTCGGGAATGCGCCCGGTGATCCTGCAGAACGCCGGATTGACGAACTCGACAGTGCCGCCGATGCGCGCAATCAGAATGCCGACCGGATTTTGCTCGACCACTTGTGAAAAGCGCACCAGGCGACGGTTCGCGCTCTTGAGGTCGGCCGTGCGCTCGTGCACGCGCTGCTCGAGCTCGACCTGCGAGGCGCGCAAGGCCGTTTCACGGGTCAGTACCTGCTGGCGCATGGTACCGAAGGCCTCGGCAAGGTCGCCGATCTCGTCATGGCGGGCAATCACGATGTTGCCGCTTTCCTCCCCGGCCGCAAGCTTCTGCGCGTGTTCGTGCAGGATTCCGACGCGCCTGACGACGGACTGCCCGGAATAGGCAAGGCCGATAAAGATCACCATGCCGCCGAGCAGCACCAGCCAGAGGAATTCCTTGCGTTGCGCCTGTTGCTCCCGGGTCGCCTTCTGGTAGGCAGCATCTGCCGCCGTTTCGGTTTGTTCGGCCACCTCGGTAAGCAAGGCCTGGATGGAGAGGTAGGAAATATGCGACCCGGCTGCGGTAATGCCGCGCACGCCGGCGAGATCCATTTCCGCCGCCAGCCTGGCCTGTGCCTCCAGCCGCGAGCGATACTCGCGCCAGTGTCCGGCGAGGCGCTGTGCTTCATTCGGCGCCTGTTTGCCGAGTACGATTGAAAAAGCTCCGATCTCGCGGTCAAGGGTGGAGATTTCGCTGCGCAAGCGGGCTATATGCGACTGCAGGGCAAATACGTCGTCAAGATGCCCCAGCTCCAGTTCCATGTTGCGCAGGTTGCCCACTCTCGCCTGCAATCCATGCAGACGCGCCAGTGGCCGGACATGCCGCTCAAGGGTATCGACCAGGCGCTCCGACGAACTTTCGAGCATCCGGTTGCCGGAGAAAAGCAGGATCAGCACCAGCACGCCGGCGCCGGCGAAGCCGACCAGCAATTGCGGGAGGAGACCGAAGCGACCCGGAAGCTTCATCGGACCTATTTCGCGGCCGCAGGGGCCGCATCACTGTTGACCAGGCCGGCGTTAAAAGTCTTCAGCCATGGCAGCAACTTCTCGCGACCTTGCCGCTGCGTGATCTTGTCCCACTCCTGGGCGGTGCGCCGCATCGCTTCGGCGGCGCTTTGCTTGCCGCTGGCGGCAAGCCAGAGATGCTGATTGAGCGCATCGAGGTAATCCCCATCCCCGGGCAGGCCGGTCCCCGGCAATACCGCGATATCCCATTCCTTGGCGAAAACCGCGAGCGCTTCGTCGGTGTACATCTCCCTGAGGCGCGCATCATTGACGTGATTCCAGCGGAAGGGATCGGTAAATCCGCCCTTGACGCCCACGGTACGCAAGGACGTATCGGGATCGGTCAGCCACATCGTAAACAAGAAGGCGAGCTTGCGTTGCGCGCCCTTGGTGGACACCACCAGATTGTTGCCATAGATCGGCAGGTTTCGTCGCACCAGGCGCTTGTCAATCCGGGTTCCCGGAATCGGCACCGTAGTGAACTTGCCGCGTACCGGCGATGCCGCCGAATTCAGGAGCTTGGCGCCGGCAATGGTGAACATTGTCGCGAACACTTTGCCCTGCATGAACAAGGGCAAGGTATAGCTGTAATCCTTGCCGTCGCCGAGAATGTCCGGGGGCGAATAGCGCACGGTGCGGATGTAGCTCTCGGTCGCCGCAATGCCCGCCGGAGAATCGATCAGCGGCGTCAGCTTGTCGTCGAACAGTTTGCGTTGCGGATATCCCTGGCTCAGGTAACGCGGCATCCACAGCATCCAGGCACTTTCACGTTCGCGTTGCTCGGCGGAACCGTACATCCCCTGCTGCGGGCGATGGAAAAACTGGATCAGCTGTTCATAGTCCTGCCAGGTCTTGGGGATCGCCAATTCGCGACCGTGGATCTTGCGAAATGCGGCTTTCTCCACCGGGCTTTCCAGCATGTCGAGACGCAGGTACAGCATCAAGATGTCGCCATCTGCCGGAATGGCCACCAGCTTGTCGCCGACATACGCCTGCAAGCGTGGCCGGATGTAGCCTTTGGGCGGGTTGCCGTCAATCGTGAATCCAAACTGCTTGGCCATGGGGGTGAGATCCTCGACCAGGCCCTGCTCCAGCAGATCGGGAAATTCATGGGTGCGGGCCACGGTGAGGTCAATATCGGGATTGGCCTTGAGATTAAGCAGCGCCGGCTGCTGCGGAATGACACGGGCGTTGATCATTACCCCGGTGCGTTGTTCCCAATCGTTCTGCAACTCCAGGCCCGGACCCAGCAGCGCCGCGATGTTGCCGGACTTGAAGGCCACTTTGATCGTCGCATCCTTCCGCACTTCGCCGGCGGCGATCATGGCCTTGACAGCGGCCAGGGCGCGCTCCCCCTGCTCACCGGCCAGGCTGATCGACGGACCGATAGAAACGGCAAGCCACGACAACCCGATTGTCATTCGAAGCCACTGGTTTCGCGCCATTGTTGTTCTCCCCTGCGTGCGACCACGGACACACGTGGCACGATTTTAGGGGATGCGCTACGCCGCTAGCAAGGAAGGATTCGTGCCATGCATTCCCGAAAATGAGAAGCGGCAGCGGCCAACGCTAGCCCAGACCTGCGCCGGGGTCGATACGCTAGCGACTCGCTGTCGCCAGGTGCAAGGCCAACGCGAAGAAGATCGTACCGGCGCAACGATCGAGCCACACCGCCACGCGCGGCTGGCGCTGGAGACGCGCCCCGATGCCGCCGGCAAACCAGCCGAGGCCGCCGAAGATGAGCACGGTCTGGCCGGCAAACAGCGCCCCGAGCAACACCATCTGCAGCCAGACCGGACCGCGCGCCGGATCGACGAACTGCGGCAGAAAAGCGATGAAGAACAGGGCGACTTTCGGATTGATGACATTTGCAATAAAGCCGCGCCGCAGATGCGCCGTTATCGGCTCGGGCTTGCCATCATCGAGCTTGATCAGCGCCGACGCACCGGCGTTGCGCCAAGCCATGACGCCGATATAAACCAGATAGGCCGCACCGGCCATCTTGAGCACGTTGAAGGTATCTTCCGAGGTCATCACCACGGCGCCTATGCCGAGCGTCGCCCAGAGCGTATGAACAAAGCAGCCCAGCGCGCAGCCGAGTCCGAAACCGATGCCGGCCTCGCGGCCGCGACTGATGCCGACCGAGAGCACCATCAGGTTGTCGGGACCGGGTGCGATGGTTATCAGGGCCGAAGCGGCGAGAAAGGCGAGCAAGACTTCCGTGGTGATCATCGAATGTATCGTCCGTTTGAAATGGGATCAGAGACCGGCCATGGCCAGATACTTGATTTCGAGGTACTCCTCGATGCCGTGGCGTGATCCTTCGCGCCCCAGCCCGGACTGCTTGACCCCGCCGAATGGGGCGACCTCGTTGGAAATCAGGCCGGAGTTGATGCCGACCATGCCATAGTCCAGCGCCTCGGCCACCCGCCAGACGCGGGCGATATCGCTGCTGTAGAAATAGGCGGCAAGACCGAACTCGGTATCGTTAGCCATGCGCACCGCCTCGGCTTCGTCCTTGAAGGTGTAGATCGGTGCCACCGGCCCGAAGATTTCTTCGCGTGCCATGCGCATCCCCGAGGTGACACCGACCACCACGGTCGGTTCAAAAAACGTCGCACCACGGGCATGTCGCTTGCCGCCGCAAACCACCCGCGCGCCTTTTCCTGTCGCGTCGGCGAGCAATTCCTCGACCTTGGCCAGCGCCGGGGGATCGATCAGCGGACCTTGCGTCACCCCCTCCTCCATGCCGTCCCCGACCTTGAGCGCGGCTACCGCAGCAGCGAGCTTTTCGGCGAAGGCATCCTGCACTGACTCCTGCACCAGGAAGCGGTTGGCGCACACGCAGGTCTGGCCGGCGTTGCGATATTTGGAAACCATGGCCCCCGCTACTGCCGCATCGAGGTCGGCATCCTCGAAAACAATGAAGGGAGCATTGCCGCCGAGTTCCAGCGACATTTTCTTGATGGTCGGCGCGCATTGCGCCATCAGCAGGCGACCGACTTCCGTGGAGCCTGTGAATGACAGCTTGAGCACTTTCGGATTGGAGGTCAGTTCGCCACCGATGGCGACCGGTTCGCCGGTGACGATATTCAGCACACCCGGCGGAATCCCGGCCTTTTGGCCCAGCCAGGCCAGCGCCAGCGCGGAAAGCGGGGTCTGCTCCGCCGGCTTGACCACCATGGTGCAGCCGGCGGCAAGGGCGGGCGCGGCCTTGCGCGTAATCATGGCGGCCGGGAAATTCCACGGCGTGATCGCGGCACAGACACCCACCGGCTGCTTGATCACGATCAGGCGCCGGTCCGCCAGCGGCGAGGGAATGATCTCGCCGTAAACGCGGCGCGCCTCCTCGGCAAACCACTCGATGAAGGAGGCCGCATAGGCGATCTCGCCGCGCGCCTCGGCCAGCGGCTTGCCCTGCTCCGCCGTCATCAATTGCGCCAGATCCTCCTGGTTTTCCATCATCAGCTCGAACCAGCGCTTGAGGATCTTCGCCCGTTCGGCAGCCGTTTTCGCCTTCCAGGGACCAAAGGCCGCTTCGGCGGCCTCGATTGCACGCCGGGTTTCGGCGGCGCCGAAGCTGGGCACCGTGCCGACCAGGGCTCCCGTCGAGGGATTGCGGATTTCGAGACTGGCGCCGGTGGCCGTGAGCCATTCGCCACCGATCAGGCAGGTGTTGCGCAGAAGTTCAGGGTTCTTCATGGTGGGAAATCGGGGCAAGGGCAAAACGACAATTATCGTGGAAAGTGACGTCAGTTTTCAGTGCGTCATTGCGCAGCAGGGCTGTATCAGGACCGACGTCTTGGCTTGGCAAGGCGTGCTGCCATCTCCCTGACAAAGCTATTCGAGCACCAGTTCCCGATCCCAATACGGCTCCGGGCCGAGTCGGGTAGCGAGAAAATCGACAAACGTACGCACACGGCGCGGCACGAAACGGTTACCCGGGAACACCGCGCACATGTCCATTCGCGGCGTACGGAAGGCCCTCAGAATCGGGACCAGGCTGCCGTCACGGATCTCGTCGGCAACCATGAATGTAGGCTGATAGGCAATGCCCATGCCGCGCAAGGATGCCTCTAACAGAACATTGCCATTATTGGCCGTCAGTTGGCCGGTAATGTCGAACTGGCGCTGCTCGCCATCGATCAGGAACACCCAGGTGCTGCGCGCCGCAAGCGAATAGGCCAGGCAGGCATGATTCACCAGTTCATCGGGATGTTGCGGCTCGCCGTGTTGGCGCAGGTAGTCCGGCGATGCCACGACCACGAAACGGCAGGCCGTCAGGCGTCGGGCGACGGTGGTGTCCGGCAAGTGCTCGGTGATGCGCAGCGCCAGGTCCATTCCCTCCTCGATCAGGTTCACCCGGCGGTCGTTTAGGTCCAGGTCAATATGGATATCAGGATGTTCGCGGGCAAACTCGAGGATCAGCGGCGTCAGGTGCAGCAGGCCCAGACTCAGCGGCACCGTGGTGCGTATCGTACCGCGCAGAGTTTGCCCTTCGCCGGCCAGGTCGCCTTCGGCGGAGTCGATGCGATCGAGGATTTCGCGACACTGTTCGAGATAGGTCGCCCCGGCCGAAGTCAGCGACAGACGCCGCGTGCTGCGCGCCATCAGTTTCACGCCAAGGTGCGTTTCCAGCGCGGCGATCTGGCGGGTCACCGCCGAGCGGGCAACGTTCATCTGGTCGGCCACCGCCGTAAAGCTGCCCGCCTCGGCCACGCGCACGAAGGCCAGCATCGCTGCCAATCGGTCCATCCCGCTCCTCCCGCCAAAAATTTCGCGCCGCGGGCATTGTATGGGGAACGCTGCCTTAAAATCCCGATCAGATGGTCTTTACATGGAGATATACATGAAACAACTGCTTGCCCTGCTTTGTGCCGCACTCATCACTTCCTTCGGCCTGACCGGCGCCAGTCTGGCCGCCGACGCACAGGCAGGCCGCGACTTCAAGCCGATCAGCCCGCCGTTGACCAGCGCAAAAGACAAGATCGAGGTCATCGAATTCTTTTCCTACGGCTGCCCGCATTGCAGCGATTTCCATCCCATCATCGGCAAATGGGCGGCCAACCTGCCCAAGGATGTCAGTTTCCGCCGCGTTCCCGTGAGCTTCGGCCGACCGGAGTGGGCTCGTCTGGCAAAGATCTTTTATTCGCTGGAAGCCACCGGCGACCTTGCCAAGCTGGACACTGCCGTGTTCATCGCGCTGCACGAGCAGCGCGTCACGTTCAAGACCGACGAGGCCGTGTTTTCCTGGGTGGCCGGTAGAGGTGCAGACGCCAAGAAGTTCACTGACGCCTTCAACGGCTTCTCGATGGCGAGCAAGGTAAAGCGCGGCGACGACGATGCCACGGGCGCAAAAATCGGTGGCGTGCCGTCGCTCGCCGTGGATGGCAAATACCTCGTGAATAACGAAGCCGCCAGCAGCTATGAAGACCTGCTGCGCATTACCGACGCCGTGATTGCCAAGGCTCGCCAGGACCGGAAAGGCAAATAAGCCGTGCTCTCGATCCCGGGGCTGTTCGCCCCTCGCGGCCTGATGGCCGCGACCGGGCTTGCCTCGATCGGACTGGTCGGCGGGGGTGTGGTGCTGGCGCAGACCATGAATCTTGCCGCCTGCCCCCTGTGTGTGCTGCAGCGCATGCTTTACCTGCTGCTCGCACTTGAAGCCTTGCTGGCCTGGCCGCTCGCGCGATCCCCGACTTTGATCCGGGTAACTGCGGCCTTGATGGCGGCAACTGCGGCCACCGGCGCCGGCATTGCCACCTATCAGACCTGGCTGCAACGCTTCGCCAAGGGGGTCAGCTGCACCGCCGACCAACCCTGGTGGGAAGCCTTTGTCAATTGGGCAGGCAGCCAGTGGCCCCTGCTGTTCGAGGCCTCGGGGCTATGCTCCGAAGCCGGCTGGAAATTTCTCGGCCTCTCCATCGCCGAGTGGTCGCTGGTGGCCTTCAGTTCGATGACCATTGCGATGCTGGCGGCACTGGTCCGTCGCCAGCCAGACTGATCAAACGTTACGCGATTTCCGGACTCGCGGCGGCGCCTAGCGACGTCCGATCATGCGCTCGTAAAGCGCCAGCGATTCACCGACAATGCCGCGCCGGAAGGCCAGTACGCAGATCACGAAGATCGACCCCATGATTACCGTGACCAGCGACCCGACCTTGTCAGCCAGTTCATTTTGCAGCGTGACGATAACCGTAGCGCCCACCAGCGGCCCGAACACAGTTCCCATTCCGCCAACCAGGGTCATCAGCACGACCTCGCCAGAGGTATGCCAATGGGCGTCGGTCAGGGTGGCGAATTTGAACACCAGCGTCTTGGTAGCGCCGGCAAGTCCGGCAAGTCCGGCCGAGAGTACGAAGGCAAGCAGCTTGTATTTCGCGACGTCGTAACCCAGCGAAACCGCTCGCGGTTCGTTCTCTCGAATGGCCTTGAGAATCTGCCCAAACGGCGAATGGATGGTGCGCTGGATCAGCCAGAATGCCGCGGCAAAAATCGCCAGCACCACGTAGTACAGATTCATGTCGTCGGAGAGATCGAGGACCCCGAACAGGCTGCCACGTGGCACTCCTTGCAGGCCATCCTCGCCACCGGTGAACGGTGCCTGCAGGAAAAGGAAATAGACCATCTGGGCCAGCGCCAGTGTGATCATTGCGAAATAGATGCCCTGACGGCGGATCGCCAGGCTACCGATGACCCAGCCCAGCGCCGCGGCTGCCCCGGTGCCGGCAAGCAGGCCCAGCAGCGTCGGCAACTGCCAGACCTTGAGCGCATGACCGGCGACGTAGGCGGCGCTGCCGAAAAACACCGCATGGCCGAAGGAAAGCAGGCCGGTATACCCGAGCAACAAATTGAAGGCGCAAGCGAACAGCGAGAAGCACAATACTTTCATCACCAGCACCGGATAGATGAAGAACGGCGCGGCCAAACCGAAGGCCAGCAAGGCGAGATAGCCGATTGTGCTTCTGCTCATTTCTCTTTCCCGAACAATCCGGCCGGCCGGATCATCAGCACGATGGCCATGATGATGAAGACCACGGTGGACGACGCTTCGGCATAAAACACTTTGGTAAGACCTTCGATGACCCCGAGGCCGATGCCGGTGAGGATTGAGCCGAGTATGGAACCCATGCCGCCGATCACTACCACGGCGAACACGACAATGATCAGATTGGAACCCATCAGCGGACTGACCTGGATCGCCGGGGCCGCCAGAACGCCGGCAAAGCCGGCAAGCGCGGCGCCAAAGCCATAGGTTAGCATCACCATCAATGGCACGTTGATGCCAAATGCCTGGGTCAGCTTCGGGTTCTCGGTAGCAGCGCGCAGGTAGGCTCCCAGTTGTGTTTTTTCGATGACAAACCAGGTGACGAAGCAAACTACGAGGGACGCCACGATCACCCAGGCGCGATACTTCGGCAGGAACATGAAGCCCAGATTGAAAGCGCCGGAAAGTTCGTCGGGGATCGAGTACGGCTGACCGGATACGCCGAAGATGTTGGTAAACAGGCCTTCAAGGACGAGTGCGAGGCCGAAGGTCAGAAGCAGGCCATAGAGGTGATCGAGCTTGTACAACCACTGCAGCATGCTGCGTTCGATCACGATGCCGAAGATTCCCACGCATATCGGCGAGAGCAGCAAGGCCTGCCAGTAGCCAAGCTCAAGATAGGTCAATCCCAGCCATGCACCGAATGCCCCGACCATGTACAGGGCGCCATGGGTGAAATTGATGATGTTCAGCATGCCGAAAATCACCGCCAGCCCAAGGCTCAGCATGGCGTAGAAGGAGCCATTGACCAAACCGAGCATCAACTGGCCCATGAAGGCCTGGATGGGGATTCCGAATATCTCACTCATGATCGGTACGCCGGACTCGAGGGCTTAAAACGGCGGCGCGGAATTCCGCGCCGCCATTGCGGATTACTTCTTGACCAGCGAGCACTTCGACAACGAAAGCGGCTGGAAGGCTTCCTCGGCCGGAATCACCTTCTTCAACTGGAAGTAGTCCCAGGGGTACTTCGAGTCTTCCGGCTTCTTGACCTGCATCAGGTACATGTCATGCACCATGCGACCGTCGACGCGGATATAGCCGCCTTTGGTAAAGACGTCGTTGATCTTGGTCTTCTTCAGCGTCGCCATCACGGCATCGGCGTCGTCGGTACCGGAAGCTTCGACCGCCTTGAGGTAGGTCAATGTCGCGGAATACACGGCGGCCTGGTCGAAGGAAGGCATGCGCTTCATCTTCTCGAAAAAGCGCTTGCCGAACTTGCGCGTCTCGTCGTTGGCATCCCAGTACCAGGCGTCCGTCAGCATCATGCCCTGCGCGGTCTTGAGACCCAGGCTATGTACGTCGGTGATGAACATCAGCAGGCCGGCCAATGTCTGGTTCTTGGTCAGGCCGAACTCGTTGGCCGCCTTGACGGCGTTGATCGTGTCGCCGCCCGCATTGGCCAGACCGATGATCTGGGCCTTCGATGCCTGTGCCTGGAGCAGGAAGGACGAGAAGTCCGAGGCCGACAACGGATGGCGCACGGCGCCCTTGACCTCGCCGCCGGAGGCCTTGACCACGGCCGCCGTATCGCCTTCGAGCGCGTGACCGAAGGCATAGTCTGCGGTAAGGAAGAACCAGGTCTTGCCACCGGTCTGGACGATAGCCTTGCCCGTTCCGTTGGCCAGCGCATAGGTGTCATACGCATAATGCACCGTGTAGGGGTTGCACTCCTCGTTGGTCAGCGCCTTGGTCGCTGCGCCGGTATTCATGAAGACGCGCTTCTTCTCGTTGGCAACCTTCGCGACGGCAATCGCAACCGATGAGGTCGGCACGTCGACGATCATGTCCACGCCCTGGGTATCGAACCACTCACGGGCCTTGGAGGCACCGATGTCGGGCTTATTCTGGTGGTCTGCAAAGACAACCTCGATCGGCTTGCCGAGGATCTTGCCGCCGAAATCAGCCACGGCCATCTTCGCTGCCTCGACCGAGCCCGGGCCGCCGATGTCGGCATATAGACCAACCATGTCGTTCATCACCGCGACCTTGACCATGTCCCCGGAAAGCTTGCCGGTCTTGGCTTTTTCGGCCTGCGCGTGGGCCTGGGTACCGAACGCGGCGAGTGCCATGGTGGTCAGTGCCACCAGCAGTTTTTGCTTCATGTCGTCTCCTCTATAAAAAGCGCAGCGTGTTTTTGCTCCGGCGTTCCGACTGCGCAAACCTCAGACGCCGAGATACTCTTGCAGCAAATGTTGCTTTGTCGCCAGTTCGCCCTGGGCAACCTCGGCCGCGATCTGGCCATGTTCGACAATGTACATCCGGTCCGCCAACGGCGCGGCAAAACGGAAATTCTGCTCCACCAGAACGATCGTGTAGTCCCGTTCCTTGAGCTTGCGGATCACCTCGCCGAGCTTTTGCACGATCACCGGGGCCAAACCCTCCGATATCTCATCGAGCAGCAGCAGGCGCGCGCCGGTCCGCAGTATGCGCGCCATCGCCAGCATCTGCTGCTCGCCGCCGGAAAGGCGCGTGCCCTGGCTGTTGCGTCGTTCCCAAAGGTTGGGAAACATGGCGTAGATCTCGTCGAGACTCAGACCGCCGCTGGCAACCTGTGGCGGCAACAGCAGGTTTTCCTCGCAGGACAGGCTGGAATAGATTCCGCGTTCTTCCGGACAGTAACCAACGCCCAGTTGCGCAATGCGGTGGGAGGCCATGTTGATGACCTCCCGACCATTCAACATGATCGACCCTGTGCGCCGCCCGGTAAGGCCGAGAATCGCGCGCAAGGTCGTGGTACGGCCCGCGCCATTGCGCCCCAGCAGGGAAATGCACTCGCCGCGGTTCACCGTGAAATCCATGCCATGAAGGACATGCGATTCGCCGTAAAAGGCATGCAAGTCGGAAACGCGGAGGTATTCAGTTGCAGACGTCATGACCTATTTCTCAATGTCCCGCGGGCGAAGCCAGTTCGCCGGCCTCGCTGCCCATGTAGGCTTCAATCACGAGCGGATTGGCCGCCACCTCGGCATACGGCCCCTCGGCCAGCACCGAACCGCGCGCCAGCACCGTCAGCGTGTCGGAAATGCCGGCCACGACCTTCATGTTGTGCTCGACCATGAGGATGGTGCGGTTGGCCGATACCTTCTTGATCAATTCCATGACGCGGGCCACATCCTCGTGCCCCATGCCCTGCGTCGGCTCATCAAGCAGCATCAATTCCGGATCGAGCGCCAGGGTGGTGGCGATTTCCAGGGCACGTTTGCGGCCATACGGCATCTCAACCGTAATCATGCCGGCATAGGACTCCAGCCCTACCGAGGTCAGCAACTCCATTGCACGGTCATTGAGCACATCGAGGGTGCGCTCGGATTTCCAGAAATGAAAGCTGGTTCCCAGTTTGCGCTGCAAGGCAAGGCGCACGTTTTCCAGCACCGTCAGGTGGGGAAATACAGCGGAAATCTGGAATGAACGAACAATACCGCGACGCGCGATCTTCTCGGGAGTTTCCCGGGTGATGTCGATACCGTTGAAACGGATCGTGCCGCGGGTCGGCTCGAGGAACTTGGTCAGGAGGTTGAAGCAGGTGGTTTTGCCGGCGCCGTTGGGCCCGATCAGTGCGTGAATGTGGCCGCGCTTCACCTTGAGGTCTACACCGTTCACGGCCACAAAGCCGCGGAACTCTTTGACCAGTCCGGTCGTTTCGAGAATGCAGTCTTCCGCCATCAAGCTCTTATCGTCGGGGTGGTAGCACCGTTGTCCGGCGCATGTCATTGTGTCGGGCGATTATGCTGTGACCTAAAGGATTGCGCAAGGAAGCACCGCAACATTTGACCTCGCCGCAGCATGGGCTACACTGGCCCCAACGCGTCAAGGAGAACCCGGCTTGCGAGTTCGCGTCACACCGTTTGCTGTCGGCCTCATTCTGATCTGCGGCCCGGTCGCACGCCTGCATGCCCAGCCGGTCGTCCCCGGATCGACGGCGTTCTGCCTCTACGAGGTACCGGTCGACGAGACCGGCAAACGTCGCTGGCTCAATCTCGGAATCGTCCAGTATGTCGAGGCGACGGCCAAGGAAGTAAGACTCGTCTATGGCGGAGGCGCATTCGGTTCCGGGCACGAGACGAAGATTCCCGTGTCAGGTACGGAGGAATCGCAGGCGGTCCTGGAGAAATTGCGCCGGGTCGCCGCCGCCTGCCGCTAAGCGAACACCACGCCGAACCCTATTGCTAGGCGACCACGGTTTGCGATTGTTCACGCAGGTACTGCGGCAGGTAATAAAAGGAACCAATCGCCTTGCCGGTGCTGCCGGAACCCTTCCAGCCGCCAAAGGGTTGATAGCCAGGCCAGGCGCCCGTCGTCGCGCCCTGGGGACGATTGACATAAGTAACCCCGGCCTCGATGCGCGAAAGAAACTCGGGAATCTCGGATTCGGCCCCATAGAATCCGGCCGTAAGACCGAAGTCTGATGAGTTGGCGCGGCCGATGGCTTCGTCAAGACTGCCCACTTCGCCGACCAAAGCCAGGGGAAGAAACAGCTCTTCACTCCACAGAGGGTGGTCAAAAGCCACGCGGGCAAAGGTCGGTGCGACGAAGTGGCCATGACTCAGTCCCGACGGCGCCTCCCCGCCGATAAGGATCTCGCCCTGACGCCGCAGATCATCCACCGCGCGGTGATAGTTGCGCTGGCTGGCCGCACTGATCACCGGCCCCATCCAGTTCTCACGCTGCAGTGGATCCCCTACCTTGAGCAGACGAGTCGCCACAACCAGCCGCTCGACCAGGGCGGAAGCTACCTGAGCTTCGACGATCACCCGCGAGCAAGCTGAACACTTCTGCCCCGAAAGGCCGAACGCCGAGCGGACGATGCCCGTGGCGGCACGGTCGAGATCGGCATGACGGGTGACGATAACGGCATTCTTGCCGCCCATTTCGGCAATGCAGGGACGCGGCCAACGGCCGCCCGCATAGCCCCGCAGGATGGACATCCCGGCGGTGTATGACCCGGTAAAGGTGATGCCCGCAACGTCGGGGTGTTTCACCAGAGCTTCGCCAGTCGTGCCCCCACCACCAGTGAGGTAGTTGAAAACCCCGTCGGGCAAACCCGAGTCACGCATCGCCTCGGCAAACAAGCGTAGCGCCCAGGGCGCTGCTGACGGCGCCTTGATCACCACCGTATTTCCGGTTACCAGTGCCGCCCCGGCGGGCCCGCCGGCCAGCGCCATTGGAAAGTTGAAGGGGGCGATCACGGCCCATACGCCATAGGGCTTCAAGACTGTCCGGTTGCGACTCACCCACTCCGTCAAAGGGTCGTTCGGCAGAATCTTGTCGAAACCTCCATTGGCTTCCATCTGGTCGCAGTACCAGTAGATCAGGTCGGCGGTTTCCTGCACCTCGCCCAGGGCCTCCATGCGATTTTTCCCGACCTCCATGGCCAGTGCCGCGCTAATTGCATACACGCGATCCTCGATCAACCGCGCCGCCCGACGCAGCAACCCCACGCGATCTTGCCAGGGTCTCGCCGCCCAGTCGGGCCAGGCATGGCGCGCCGCCGTCACCGCGGCATCGACATCGGCAGCACTGGCATCCTGGAAGCGTCCGAGAAGTTGTCGCGCATCGATCGGACTGTGCTTGTCGAAGCCGCGTGCCGATCGGCGATCTTCGCCGGCGATCAGCAAGCCGTGTTCAATGCCTACCTGACCGGTGACATGCGCCACGGCCGCATCGAACTTGCTGTGCAGTTCCGGTGGCGGATCGAACATCGTTGAATAGGTAAGTTTGAATCCAGCACTCATGTGTCTTTCCTCCGACAATTCGGACAATTGTTATGCACTAGCCATTCCGGCATCGCATGCCGAGAGAAGCTCGTCGAGCAGATCAACCGCCCGATCAAGGTCATCCCGCGAAATTACCAAGGGTGGTGCAAGTATCAGGAGGTTGCCACGCCCGGCAAAGCAAACGCCCCGCTGCCTCGCATCGCTTACCAGGTGCTTAACGGGGCTGTCGCCCGATGCGTCCCAGGGCACCAGGGGTTGCCGGCTTACACGATCCGCAACCAGTTCCAGCACCTGGAACAGCCCGTCACCGCGAACATCGCCGATACATGTGTGGCGCACGCGCAAGGCCTCGAGCCGGGCGCGAAGCGCAGCACCCAGTTCTCCGGCACGCTCGATCAAGCCATCCGTTGCATAGGCATCGACTGCCGCAACACCGGCGGCACAGGAAAGAGGATGGCCGGAATAGGTCAGGCCGGCGTCAAGCATGCGGTCATCCAGATGCTCGCACACCTTGCGCGATACCAGCACGGCACCCAGCGGCAGGTGCGCGCCCGTCAACCCCTTGGCCAGCGTCATCAGGTCGGGCCTGCCGGCATCGCCATACTTTTGCCAGGCGAACCATTCACCGACCCGGCCAAAGCCGCTCATCACCTCGTCGGCGATCAGCAACACGCCTCGATCGCTGCACATTTCCCGCAACCGCGGCCAATAGGCCTCCGGCGCGACGATTCCGTTGGTCCCCGCATGGGGCTCCATCAGCACGGCTGACACGGTATCCCGACCCTCCCAGTCGATCAGGTCACCGACGTGGTCGGCGCAACGCATGCCACAGGAGGGATAGTTCTGGCCGAAGGGACAGCGATAGCAGTATGGCGGCAAGGCATGAATCACGTTAAGCATCCCCGGGGGCTGATGCTGACCTCGCGCATCGGCAGAAAGCGTGAAGGCGCCGCTGGATGCTCCGTGATACGAACGATACCGCGTGATGATCTTGCCCAGCGGACGGCCAGTCGCCCATCTCGCAAATTTGACTGCGTGCTCGTTGGCGTCGGCACCACCGAGGGTGAAAAAGACCCGACCGCCTTCAAATCCGGCACGTTCCAAGAGGCGTTCCGCAAGGTCGGCGCGCGGCTTTGCACCCCACGCGTTGGCGATATAGCAGAGCTTTTCGGCCTGATCGCGGATTGCGGCAATCACGCCCGGATGCTGATGACCGAGGTTGCAGCACTCTGCCTGGCTGCTCATGTCCAGGTAGCGCCGTCCTTGATCATCCCAGAACCAGGCACCCGCTCCGCCAACCACCGTGGGCGCATTCCAATCGCTTTGGACACACCAGCTGTGCATCACAGAACCGCGTTCAGCCATGATCGTTCCATCCCCCGTGTTGCGTCGAATTGTACCCACCGCTCCAGCCAATACAGCGAGAACACTCATTGACCACCACGACCATCGTCATGGTTTGCCGGAATCAAGGTCGTGCTCACCACAATGGCGCAGTATGGCGATGCGGGATGCATCGCGTAGCTGCAGCGCAGCTGTCCAGTCCTGTCCTTGCGGGGCGATGGGTAGCTCGAACGCGATTCGCACGCGGCCACTACGTGGAAGCCAGGTCTGATCCCGCAGCACCTCGCGCGTACCGGAAAGACCGATCGGGCTAAGCTTGCGGCCCATGCGGGCGGCAAGCTGAAAGGCTCCCAGGCGGAATGAGCGCAATCCCTGGCGCGGCGTGAAGGTGCCTTCCGGAAAAAAGAGCAATGACGATTCTCCTGCGGCTTCTCCGAAGCGGCGTAAGTCCTCGATGCCCTGCCGGACATCAAAGCGTTCAACAAAGAACGTACCCAGGCGGCGCAGGACTACCCCGACCAGCGGCTGCCCTTCCAGTTCCTGCTTGGCCACAAAACTCACCGGACCGGGCAGCACCGCCAGCAAAATGAATGCATCGATGTAACTAGCGTGATTGGCGACAAATACGGTTGGTTTCGATCCAAGATGCTCTCGCCCTTCGACTTCCAGGCGAATACCCGCAAGCGATGCGCAAAGTCGCGCCAGAGCTGCGGCAAAGCGCCAGCGCTGCCTGACGGTCGGCAGTACCAGCACACCACCAACCGCAGGCAGCATCAGCAGCAAGAACAGGGTCCAGGCATAGGCGCCATGCATAAGGTCACCAACGCGCGTGAGGCGCTGCAATCCCCCAGCCAGCGCAAGGCGCAGCAACTGGCGCCAGGGCGGCCGCCCGGCCCGGCCAAGGTTCCCGCCGAGATAGGCATCGCGAGTCGCCGCCCGGCGGATCTTGCCGCTCGAGGTTTTCAATACCGTATGTGGCGGCGCCAGCACCACGTCGTCGGGCGGCGTGCCGAGCAGATCGACCGTCTGCCCGTTGATGCGTCGAATCAGTTCTTCGCGAACGGACTCGTCGCGCTCGCGGCATTCGGCGACAACCACCAGTTTCTCGGTGCCCTCACCCGCCGCCACGGCGCCGAACACCGCAACGCAGCCGCGGCGTATGCCGGGAATCGCCCCCACGGCTTCTTCCAGTTCATACGGATACAGGTTGCGGCCACCACGGATGATCATGTCCTTGAGCCGGCCAGTGATAACTACGTCACCGTCCGCCAGATAGCCAAGGTCGCCGGAATCCAGCCAGCCATCGCGTATCAGCCGTGCCGTGGCTACTTCGTTGCGGTAGTAGCCCCGAGTCGCCGAGGGCCCGCGAAACTCGATGCGTCCGATGCGGCGTTGCGGCAATACAGCGCCGTGCTCATCGACGACGCGCACTTCGTGTCCGGGCAAAGGAATGCCGCAGGCAACCAGGCGCAGGGCATTGTCGTCGTCGACCGGCGCCGGAACCGCCTCGCCGGCGGCCAGCGCATCACGTCGGACACGGTCAACGAGCGGTCCACGCCCGGGTGGCGAGACGGCCAGCCCGACCGAACACTCGGCCAGGCCATACACCGGCGCCAGCGCTTCGGCGTGAAAACCGTAAGGCCGGAACGCGGCGGCGAAGCGGGCCAGTGTATCGGCAGCGACCGGCTCGGCGCCATTGGCGGCATAGCGCCAGGAGCTCAGGTCCAGCCCCTGAAGGCGCTTTGGATCGGCATGGCGCAGGCAAAGCTCGAAAGCAAAGTTGGGCGCCGCAGTCACCGTGCCGCGATGCTCGTGGATGGCCCATAGCCAACGGTCCGGACGGCTGAGAAAATCCAGCGGCGACATCAGCACCAGCGGGCAGGCGTGGTAGAGGCTGCCCAACCAGGCGCCGATCAAGCCCATGTCGTGGTAAAGCGGCAGCCAGCTGACGACGACGTCCGCCGGGGTTAGCGCCACAGACTGCCCCCAGGCGCGAATATTGGCCAGCAAATTACCGTGATCCAGCGTCACGCCCTTCGGGCTGCCGGTCGATCCGGAGGTGTATTGCAGGAAGGCGATTTCGCCCGGGGCGCCGCGATGGTCATCCGCCGCCACGGCAGCGGCACCCTCGTCGCGCAACTCCGCGGGGGTGGTGACATGGCGCAGGCTGGGCACCAGCCCGGAAAGAATGTGGGCCACAACGCGCGCGGCATCAAAACTCAGCAAGGCGACGGCCTCGCAGTTCTGGAGGATTGCCGCCTGGCGGCGCAGGTGGTCCTCGATCTGGCCGGGCCGTGTCGGCGGATAGATCGGCACCGGCACGGCACCCGCCAGCAGGATGCCATAGAAGGATTGGAAGAATTCGAGCCCGGTAGGCAGCATCAGGGCTACGAAATCGCCAGGGCGCACGCCCCGCCGGCGCAGCCCGCCGGCGACCTGCCGCGCGCTGGCCAGAAGTTCGCCATAAGTGAAGCTCACCGTTTCGGTGGCGCTGCGCTGGAACATCACATGCGGCCGCGCCGGATGACGTTCGACATGCCACAACAGGATATCCACAAGGTTCATGGCAGCATCGGGGCCCTCCTCGTCGATGCCGCCAAGCGCCTCGCGCCTTAGGTGCGCCGACACCTCAAGCATTGCGCCACCCCCGGCTGAAATTGCCGCGAGCAGATCGCGCGGCGTCTCGGCCGTGCCCAGCAAATCTGCATCTAACTGGATAGCAAAGGCGCGCTCGATGCGCACCATCAACTCGACTCGCGCCAGGCTGTCAAGGCCGAGATCCTTGTCGAGCCGGCTATCCAGCCCGGCCCGGACGCTCGCCCCCGGCCGCAGCTCCGCGACGAGTTGCCCGATCAGCGCAAGCAGGCGATCAGAGGTTTCCGGCGCCGCTTGGCCCTTCGCGCTGAGCTTCATCCTGCCAGCATCGGCAGTGGCGAGCAGAGCGTAATTTGCTCCACCGCCTTGCTGCGCAGGCCTCTCATCGATGGCGATGCTTCAGCGATGTTTCCACTCCGGCTTGCGCTTTTCCATGAAGGCATCGATGCCGGCGCCGGCATCCTCGGCCATCATGTTGCAGGCCATGGTCTCCGAGGCCAGCTGGTAGGCACCGTCGAGCCCCATTTCAAGCTGCTTGTAAAACATCTGCTTGCCCATGCCGACGGCCACGGCAGATTTGGCGCAGATCGAATCGGTTAACTTTTTTACCTCGGCATCGAGCTGGTCGAGGGGAACCACGCGATTGATCAAGCCACGTCGCTGCGCCTCGGCGGCATCGATGAACTCGCCGGTAAGCAGCATTTCCATGGCCTGCTTGCGCCCCATGGCGCGGCCCAGCGCCACCGAGGGCGTCGAACAGAAGAGGCCGAGGTTGATGCCGGAGACGGCGAACTTGGCACCCTCGACCGCGACCGCCAGATCGCACATCGCCACCAGTTGGCAGCCGGCGGCCGTGGCGATGCCATGTACCCGGGCAATCACCGGCTGCGGCATTTCGGTGATCGACATCATCATCCTGCCGCACTGCTTGAACAGCTTTTGCATGTAGGCCTTGCTGTGGTTGGCACGCATCTGTTTGAGGTCGTGCCCGGCGCAGAATGCCTTGCCGGCGCCGGCGATGACCACGGCACGCAGCGCAGGATCGCCGGCGACGGCGTCGAGCGCCGCTTGCAGTTCCGTGAGCATTTCCTCGGACAGCGAATTGAATTGGGACGGGCGGTTCAGCGTCAGCGTGACGACACCCTCGCGTTCGTCGCGCAACAGAATGGGCAATGTGGTTTCATGCACTGCGTTCATATCATTTCTCCTTGCGATTTCCGGAATGTTCATTCAATGGCTGCGGTGGACTTGGCCTTTTCGCGCAGCACGAATTTCTGGATCTTGCCGGTCGAGGTCTTGGGCAGGGGCTCGAAAATGAATCGCTTCGGCACCTTGAATCGCGCCATGCGTTCACGGCAGAACTCGCTGAGTTCCTCGGCCGTTACCGTGGCTCCTTCGCGCAGTTCGATGAAGGCGCAAGGCACCTCGCCCCACTTCGCATCGGGCGTGGCGACCACGGCGGCACCCATCACGGCGGGATGGCGGTAGAGCGTATCCTCGACCTCGATGGACGAGATGTTCTCGCCGCCGGAAATGATCACGTCCTTGCTGCGGTCCTTGATCTTGACGTAGCCGTCGGGCTGCATCACCGCCAGGTCGCCGGTGTGGTACCAGCCGCCGCGAAAGGCTTCCTCGGTCGCCTTTGGGTTCTTCAGGTAACCCTTCATCACGATGTTGCCGCGGAACATGATCTCGCCCATGGTCTGGTCATCCCAGGGCACCGGCAGCATGGTTTCCGGGTCCATCACGGTGATGCCTTCCTGGCAGTGGTAGCGCACGCCCTGACGCCCGTTGAGGCGCACCTGCTCGTCAAGCGGCAGCTCCAGCCAGGCGTCGTGCTTGGCACATACCGAGGCCGGGCCATAGGTTTCGGTCAGGCCGTACACATGCGTAATGTTGAAACCGATCTTGTTCATCCCCTCGATCACGGCCGCCGGCGGCGGAGCCGCCGCGACCAGCGCCGAGACCTTGTGGTTGATCCCCTCGCGCCAGGCTGCCGGCGCGCTGACCAGCATTGAATGCACGATGGGTGCGCCGCAGTAGTGGCTGACCTTGTGCTCGCGGATGGCATCGAGGATCAGCTTGGGGTCGACGCGCCGCAGGCAGACGTTGGTGCCGGAGTTGGCCGCCACGGTCCACGGGAAACACCAGCCGTTGCAATGGAACATCGGCAGCGTCCACAGGTAGATGCCCTGTGGCGGCATGCCCCAGGAGACGATGTTCGACAAGGCATTCAGGTAGGCGCCGCGATGGTGATAGACCACGCCCTTGGGATTGCCCGTGGTGCCCGAGGTGTAGTTGAGCGAGATTGCATCCCATTCGTCGCCGGGTGTCTTCCAGGCGAAATCCGGGCGGCCGCCGGCGATGAAGGCTTCATACTCGAACTTGCCCAGGCGCTCACCGGGACCGCTGTACTCGGGATCATCGACATCGATGACGACGATCTCGCGCCCAAGCTCTTGCAGAGCTTTTTTCACGGTCGGCGAATATTCACGGTCGGTGATCAGCACCCTGGCCTCGCCATGGTTGAGCATGAAGGCGATCGATTCCGCATCCAGCCGCGTGTTGAGCGTATTCAACACGGCACCGGTCATGGGTACGCCGAAATGGCACTCGAACATCTCCGGCGTATTGTTCAGCATCGCCGCCACCGTGTCACCAGCGCCGACTCCCAAACTGACCAGGGCCGAAGCCAGACGCCGCGCGCGCTCGTACTCCTGGCGCCAAGTATAGCGTCGCGCCCCGTGGATGGTGGCGACATGGTCGGGATAGATGTAAGCCGAACGTTCAATAAAGCTCAGCGGCGTCAGCGGCACATAGTTGGCGGGGTTCTTGTCCAGCCCGCTAGCGTAGGGATTGCTCATGGAGTTCTCTCTCGACGTGTTGTTGTTCAGACGCGGCAACGCTCGACAATTGCCGGCAGTTCGCCCACCAGTTCATTGGTCCAGGTGGCAAGTTCCTCGGCCAGGGCCTTCGCCGCTTCGTTCGCCGCCGCGACGCCGCCGCGTGCGTCGGCCGACGATGCCGGCCGCTGGATGCGGAAAGCGCGCCTCGCCAGCATATCGCTGCCACGTACCGGTAACAAGACTGCCCGCAGTTCGATCACCATGTGGCTGCTTTGCGCTTCATCGAAGCGCTGCTCGAATTCGTCGAGCATCAGTTGCAGGCGACAGCCGGAACCCGCCGCCCCAGCGCCGGATTGCCGACGTTTGAGGAAATTTTCCAGGAGTTCCGCCGGCGGCGCTGCCCAACGGCTTTCAGTGAAGGACTGGCGACGCAAAGGCTCAGCGTAGCTCAGACGAAAGTGCATGGCGCTCGTCGACAGCCAGGAAACTGCCGCAACATCGATCGCACCGAGCGGCATGCGCGAGGACGTCACACTACCGCCCGGCGTGCCAAGGTCGTAGCGCATCGGCTCGGCCGTTCGCAGTCCGCCACCGCATGCCGACAACAACATGCCGACCAGAAGTGCCAGCAAACGCTTGTTCATTTCGTTCCTCCCGATTTCACCGGCGCCACAAAGCCCGCCTCGCCCGGCCCCGGCGCAGCCACGTCGCGGCCCAATAGCAGCATCTGCGGATTGCTTTCCAGGCCATCCAGAATCCGCGATAGCTGCCGGGAACTGGTGGAAAGCTCGTCGATAAGTGCGTTCGCCCGCGGCAAGGTGGTCGCGGTCAGTTCGTCGCCGGCGCTTCCGGCGACTTGTTCGAAGCGTCGCGCCAGCGTGCCCATGGACTTCACCAGATCACGCATTTCAACGGCAAGCGGGGCGGCCTCTCCGGCCGTCGCTTCAACATGACCGAGGATCTGTCGCAGGCTGCGCATGTTCTTGTCGGAAAGCGCTTCCTTGACCGAGGCCAGTACCGCGGGCATTTCGCGCAAACCATCCGACGCCGTAGCCAGATTGTCCATGGTACGCGACAGATTCTGCACATTCCTGTCATCGAGGAGCTTGCCGAGACGGATCGTCACGGCGCTGATCTGGCTGACGATGTCACCCGCTTTGTCGCCCAGGGTATCGAACAGGGAAGGCTTCATCGCAATGCGCGCGAGCTCGCCATCCGTGCCGGTCAGCATTTCTGCCGAGCTTCCGTCGTCCTCAATGAGGACATAGGCCAGGCCAGTCACCCCCTGGTAGCCAAGCTGCGCCGTACTGCCGCGAGTCAGCTTGAAGCGACTATCGATATCGACCGTCACCAGGATCACCCGGTGATCGACCGGATCAGGCTCGATGGCCCGCACCTTGCCGGCACGAATGCCGCGGTAGCGCACCTGGGCCTGGACGTTGAGGCCAGTTAGGTTGCGCCGGGTCTCCAGTACGTAGCTGGTGGTCGAATCATCGGATTGGCCCAGCCACCAGATCGCGATCGCCGCCGCCACACCCAACAGTATGGTGAAGATGCCGGCGGCCAGCGCATGTGCTCGATTTTCCATGTATGCCTCGGTCTAGACAGGCACGTGCCCGGAATTCTGCAGGGCGCGCACGCTGCGCTCGGAAAGGAAAAAGTTGCGAATGAAGGGATGGTCGATGTGCAAGATCTCGTCGGTGCTGCCATAGGCGAGGATGTGCTGCTCTGCCAGCACGGCAACCCGCGTCGACAATGCCGCCAGGGTATCGAGGTCGTGGGTAACCAGCATCACCGTCAGGCCCAGTTCCTCCGAGAGCATGCGGATCAGGCGCACAAAACTGTCGGAACGATCCGGGTCCAGTCCGGCGGTAGGTTCATCGAGCAACAGCAATTCCGGCTCCAGGGCCAGCGCTCGCGCCAGCGCAACGCGCTTTACCATGCCGCCGGACAACTCCGCAGGCATCAAGCGGCCGTGACGCGGAAGCAGCTCGACCATGGATAGTTTGAGCATCACCAGGTCATGAATGGCGTCCTCGTCGTAGCGCTTGAGCTCGCGCAGCGGGAAGGCGATGTTATCGAAGACATTGAACGCGGAAAAAAGCGCACCATGCTGAAACAACACGCCAAAACGCTGGCGCAGCGCCCGCTCCCGTGCGACGCCACCGCCGAACAGGGGCTCGCCGAATAATTCGATGCTGCCTCGATTCGGCAGCAGCAGACCGATCACCTGACGCAACAGCGTAGTCTTGCCGCTACCCGAACCGCCGACCAGGGATACCAGTTCGCCCCGCGCCACTTCAAGGTTGAGTCCGTTGTGAATCCAAACCTCGCCGAAACGGGTCGCCAGATCCTTAATCCGGATGACGGGAGTATTCATCTACCCCGGCAAACCGATGCCGCGCGTGGCGATTGCAAATATGGCGTCGAGGATGATCACCACGGTGATGGCTGTTACCACAGCCGCCGTGGTGTTCGACGACAGGCTTTCGGTGTTCGGCCTTACCCGCAAGCCGAAATGGCAGGCCACCAGCGCGACGAACATGCCGAACACCGCGCCCTTGGCCAGCCCGATCCAGAGGTTGGCTGCCGGCACCACACGCGGCAGCGTCTGGAAAAAGAAGCCGTAGGAAATATCAAGCTGCATCTGCGCCGAGACCATGCCCCCTACCAGCGCGATCGAGGTTGCCCAGAGCACAAGCAAGGGCATGGCGATGGTCAGCGCAACCACTTTGGGAAAAATCAGGCGCAGCCCCTGTTGCACGCCCATCGTGGACAGCGCGTCGATCTCCTCGGTGACGCGCATCACGCCAAGCTGTGCCGTCATTGCCGACCCGGACCGTCCGGCGACCAGAACGGCCACCAGAACCGGGCCCAGCTCACGCACCAGGCCCAGCCCGATGATGTTCACGATGAAGATGTCAGCGCCGAATTGCTTGAGCTGCAGCGCCGAAAGATAGGAAAGCACCACGCCGATCAGGAAACCGACCAGCGCCGTGACCGGCATGGCTCGCACTCCGCTCTTGTACAGGTTGGCCGAGATCTCGCGTTGCGGCAGGTCGGCGGGCAAGCGCAGCACATGAGCCAGGTTGAGGCCGAACTGCCCCACCAGGGCGATGAAATCCAGCAGGTGGCGAATCCCCCCGATGCTGGCTGAACCGACCACCATCACGCCATGCAGCGGCGACAGCGGCGGCGGCTTCAGTCGCGGCTCGTGGTCGGCGGTATCGATGCGCTCGAAGACTCGGCGGTGCTCGGGGCGAATCAGCAAAACCTGCGGGAAGGCTCTGCCCCAGGCACGCCAGAGCAGCATCGCCCCGGCGCTGTCGATGGTTTCAAGCGCGGTGCAGTCCCAGGCAGTGTCGCCCTGCGCTGAACGTTCCAGATCGGCCGCCAGTTCGGCGACGCGCAAGGACGTGGTTGCCAGCGTCCAGCGCCCCGAGAGGCGAACCAGGCGCCCGCCCTGTTGGTCGGTCAGCTCGATACGTGCCGCAGACATCGCAAGTGAATCGTGCCTGGATTGGAAGATGTGACCGATTCTACCGGCGCTATGGAGCGCCGGACGGCATCAAGCCTTCAAGTGCCGCGCCTGAGCTTGAGCTCGCCGCCGATGCCCGACCATTGCAATGCCTCGTCTTCAAGCGCCGCTGCTGTCATCGGCAAGACATTCAGACCTTCGGCGCCGAGAGTGACCTGGAACCCGTTGCGCGTGAACTCCGCATCGTAGGGTGGCGGCTGCCTGTCATCGCGAGAACGGTGCAGCAGAACAGCAATTCGCAGACAGAACAGCAAGGTCCATTCCACGGCCTCGCCGCGCAAAGGCTGCGCACGTTCCAGCTTGCCGCGGTGCGCCAGCACCAGGCGCGAAAGACGGGCCTGATCCCGCTTGGAGAAACCCGGCATGTCGGCATTGGCCAGTATGTAGGCACTGTGCTTGTGGTAACTCGAGTGCGCCACCGAGATGCCGATCTCGTGCATGCGCGCCGCCCAAACCAGAAACTGGGCGTCCGGATGACCGGCTTCACGGCTGGCTGGAACCAGCTGGTTGAGCAAGGCCATGGCCGTATGGGCAACACGCCCCGCCTGCCGCCGATCGACTTCGTAACGTTGCATGAAACGGTTCACCGTGGCTTCGCGCAGATCATCATGGTGATAACGACCCAAAAGGTCGTAGAGCACCCCCAGGCGCAGGGCGCCCTCGGAAAAAATCATGCGTTCGAGGCCGAATTCCTTGAATATCGCCGACATGATGGCAAGCCCGCCCGGCAGCACCGGCACGCGATCCGGACGCAATCCCTCCAGCTTCAGCCGTGACGCGCTCCCGGCGTCAAGCAATGCCGCACGCAGCTTCTCCAGGCCTTCGCGGGTCAGACCATGGTCCGACCAGCCATTCAATTCGAGCAAGTCGACCAGGGCCTTGGCGGTGCCGGAGGAGCCAATTGCCTCGTCCCAACCCGCCTCGCGAAACTCATGCACGATGGCCTGCAATTCGCGTCGCGCCGCAAGTTCGGCTTCCTTGAAGCTGCGCTTGTCGACTTTGCCCTCGGGAAAAAAGCGCAGGCTGAAGCTGACGCAACCCATGTAGAGCGATTCGAGGCGCACCGGATCGATGTTCTGCCCGATGATGAACTCGGTCGAGCCGCCGCCGATATCGATCACCAACTGGCGGGCCTCCGGACGAGCCAGGGTATGCGCAACGCCGAGGTAGATCAGGCGCGCCTCCTCGCGACCGGCGATGACTTCGATGGGAAATCCCAGCGCAGACTCGGCCTTTTCAAGAAACGCCGACGCATTTTTTGCCACGCGCAGGGTGTTGGTCGCTACGGCCCTCACGGCGCCCGCGTCGAAACCCCGAAGCCGCTCTGCAAAGCGCGCCAAGGCCTCAAGCCCGCGTTCCTGTGATACGGTATCAAGGTACTTGTCGCTGCTGAGACCCGCGGCCAGTCGCACGGACTCCTTGAAGCCGTCGAGAGGATAGATCTGGTTGCCAACGATACGGCCCACCTGAAGTCGGAAGCTGTTCGAGCCGAGATCGACAGCGGCAATCAATTCGTAGGCCATGGCAGGATTCTAACCCCGTGCAATAGTTTGATCACCGTCATGAACCCGCAACCAAACTGACACATAATCAACCAATTGCCATTCCCGGAAGCGAATATGTCCGCAGCTCGTCGATTTGCCACCGAACATTTCCTCAACCGCGAACTCTCCCTGCTCGCCTTCAACCGGCGCGTCCTGGCGCAAGCCGCCGACGACCGCGTACCGCTGCTTGAGCGTCTGCGCTTCCTGTGCATCGTCTCGTCCAATCTCGATGAGTTCTTTGAAATCCGGGTTGCGGGCCTGAAGGAGCAACTCAAGCTTGACAGCCATGTCGTTGGAGCCGACGGCATGGCACCGCATGATGTTTATCGCCGCGTCACCGACCAGGCGCATGAATTGATCCGCGAGCAATACGCGCTGCTCAATGGCGTCATCCTCCCCGCCCTTGAGAAGGAAGGCATCGCGTTCCTCCGCCGCAGCCTGTGGACCGACGAACAGCGTGCATGGATTCGCGAGTTCTTCATCAGTGAAGTCATGCCGGTACTTACACCGATAGGACTCGATCCATCACACCCTTTCCCACGGGTACTGAACAAGAGTCTGAATTTCGCCGTCGAACTGGAAGGTACCGATGCCTTCGGCCGCAGTTCCGGCGCCGCCATCGTCCAGGCGCCGCGCGCCCTGCCCCGGGTAATCCGCCTGCCGGAGGAACTCTGTGGCGTCGATTACGGCTTTGTTTTCCTGTCCTCGGTCCTCCACGCCTATGTTGGCGAGCTTTTCAGCGGCATGAGTGTGCTTGGCTGTTACCAGTTCCGAGTCACACGCAACTCCGACCTCTTCGTGGACGACGAAGAGGTAAAAAACCTGCGCATCGCGTTGCAGGGCGAACTGCCGCAGCGCCATTTCGGAGATGCCGTTCGGCTTGAGGTTGCCGACAACTGTTCCGCGGCAATGACAGATTTTCTTTTGCAGCAGTTCGCCCTGGACAAGACCGACCTTTACCGGGTGCCCGGCATCGTCAATCTGGTTCGCCTGATGTCGGTTCCCGACCGCGTCGACCGTCCCGACCTGATGTACCCCGCTTTCCAGCCCGGTCTGCCCAAGGTATTGAGCAAGCGTTACGATATTTTCGAAAGCATACGCAAGCAGGACATCCTGATGCACCACCCCTTCCAGTCCTTTTCTCCGGTGATCCAGTTGCTGGAACAGGCCGCCGAGGATCCGCAGGTAGTGGCGATCAAGATGACCGTATATCGCACCGGCACGGATTCCGTGCTCATGGAACACTTGCTGCGCGCGGCCGGAAAGGGCAAGGAAGTCACCGTGGTGGTCGAACTCATGGCGCGCTTCGACGAGGAGGCAAACCTCTCCATCGCGGCACGCCTCGAAGAGGTCGGCGCCCATGTGGTGTATGGCGTCGTCGGCTACAAGACCCACGCCAAAATGCTGATGGTATTGCGTCGCGAGGACCACGGCTACCGGCGCTACGTGCATCTCGGCACCGGCAACTACCACCCGCGCACCACACGCTTCTACACCGACTTCGGCCTGCTGACCGCCAACCCGGAGATCGGCGACGACGTCAATGAAGTCTTCAAGCAACTTACCGGTCTGGGCAAGGCCAGCGCCCTGAAGCACCTCTGGCAGGCACCGTTTTCGCTGCATTCGCAGATGCTTGCCGCAATCCACGGCGAAATCGAGGCGGCAAAGGCCGGAAAGCCGGCGCGCATCATTGCCAAGATGAACTCGCTGCTTGAGCCCGAGATCATTACCGCCCTTTACGAAGCCAGTGCGGCAGGGGTCACCATCGACCTGATGGTGCGCGGCGTATGTTCCTTACGCCCCGGCGTCAAGGGTCTGTCGGAAAATATCCGCGTGCGCTCGGTAGTCGGACGTTTCCTCGAGCATCATCGGATTTTCTACTTCCACGCCGATGGCGCACAGAACATCTATCTCGCGAGCGCGGACTGGATGGAGCGCAACTTCTTCCGCCGCATCGAGATCTGCTTTCCGGTGCTCGAGCCCAAACTGAAAAGGCGCGTGCTCAAGGAGGGCCTCAAGCCTTACCTCGCAGACAACGCGCAGGCTTGGGAAATGAACGGCAGCGGCGAATACCGGGTGAAGGTATCGCGCCGAAGCCGCATTTGCGCTCAGGAACTGCTGCTGGCCGACATGTGCGTGGGCGCAATCAACGTAGCGTAAAGCCGGTTAAAAACGCGCCCACGCCCTGGCCCATTTCGGCGCCGAGCTGCTTCGCAAACTTTTCGGCAAAGTTCTGCTTGACCGTGAAATCGCGAACCTCGGCGGCGTTGATGACATCGCGCGCCACGCTTTCGACCGACCCATAGCCATCGGCCAGGCCCAGTTCGATGCTCTTGGCCCCGCTCCACATCAGGCCCGAGAACATCTCGGGGGATTCCTTCAGGCGCTTGCCGCGTCCCTTGCGCACCACATCGATGAACTGCTGGTGAATCTCACCCAGCATTTGCCTGGCATGGTCTTTGTGGTTTTCGTTCTGCGGTGAAAAGGGATCAAGGAAACCCTTGCTCTCGCCGGCCGTCAGCAAACGACGCTCGACACCGAGTTTTTCCATGGTGCCGGTAAACCCGAAGCCGTCCATCAGCACGCCGATCGAACCGACGATGCTGGCCTTGTCCACGAAAATCTTGTCAGCCCCGGCCGCCACGTAGTAACCACCCGAAGCGCAGACATCCTCTACCACCGCATGCAGCGGGATGGCCGGATACTTGGCACGCAGGCGGCGCATCTCGTCGTTGATGATGCCCGACTGCACGGGACTGCCGCCGGGACTATTGATGCGCAGGATCACCCCTGCCGTGTGCTTGTCCTCGAATGCGGCCTGCAGGGCGCCAACGATATGTTCAGCATTGGCGTCGCCCTTGGACTTGATCACGCCGTTGAGTTCGACCAGCGCGGTAAACCTGGCGCCGTCGGCAACGCTGTCGCCCTTGCCGAGGTCGAGCGCCACGATCAGCAACAGGGCAAGGTAACCGAAGCCCAGCAGCTTGAAAAAAATACCCCAACGACGTGCCCGCTTCTGTTCCGCCAGCGCTTCCAGCGCCAATTTTTCGAGCACCTTGCGCTCCCAGTTCAGCTCATTCCCTTCCGACACCTTGCCCACCTTCCTCGTGAATCACGATCCAGCCATCTACCTCGGTCACCATGACCGCTTCCAAACCCTTGCCATTACAGCGCCCGCCCAGGCAGCGACCCGTATCCGGGCCGTACAGCGCGCCATGCGTGGCACAAATCAAGTATAAGCCTGAACTATCGAAGAACTCGCCAGGCTGCCAGTCGAGTTCGACCGGCAGGTGGCCGCAACGGTTCAGCCAGCCATGGATGCGGCCCTGGAAGCGCACTACGAACGCCTGCGATTCCTCGCCGTCGCGGGTCACCGTGAAGCGCTGACCGGCGCCGCCATCGACCAGTTCGGCGGCGGCACAGATGCGCCGGGAGTTCAGCTCCGCACCCGCAACCAGCCCGCCAGCTCGGCCACATCTGCGGCGCAGAACAGCGGCGACTCGGCCTCCAGCGTGGCCCGCGGATGCGCGCCGTAGGCCACGCCGAGCGCCGCGACGCCGGCGTTTTTCGCCATCAGCAGGTCGTGGGTGGTATCGCCGATCATCAGCGTTGCCTCCGGGGTAACGCCGAATTCGACCATCAGTTCTTCGAGCATCTGCGGATTCGGTTTGGAGCGGCACTCATCGGCGCAGCGCGAAGCATGGAAGCGTGCGCCAAGGCCGCTGACCTCGAAGGCGCGATCGAGGCCGGCGCGGGTCTTGCCTGTGGCCACCGCCAGCATGTGGCCGGCCGCCGCGAGTTCGTCGATCATCGCCTCGGCCCCCTCGAAGAGCAGCAGTTGCTGATCCATCGACAGGTAATGGTGACGGTAGCGCAAGGCCACGTCCTGGTAGCGTTCCTGCGGCAGGTCGGGCAGCGCGTGGCGCAGCGCGTCGATCAGGCCCAGGCCGATGATATGGCGTGCGCGTTCGTCGCTCGGCGGTTCGATGCCGAGGTCGGCCGCAGCGGCCTTGATGCTGGCGACAATGGCGCCGGTGGAATCCATCAGCGTGCCGTCCCAGTCGAAAACAATCAGATCAAAGCGCCTGCCCATATTCCCGTTTCTCGTTTTTTTCCAGTTGATCAATGAAACTGCGCAAGTCCGGCGGCAAAGGGGATTCCAGCACCAGGGGCTCATTCGACAGCGGATGCGGCAAGGCCAGCTTGGCCGCATGCAGGAACATGCGTCCCAGCCCGGCCTTCTGCAAGGCCTTGTTGAGTGGAAAATCTCCGTACTTGTCGTCACCGGCAATCGGGAAGCCCAGATGCGACAAGTGCACGCGGATCTGGTGGGTGCGCCCGGTTTTAAGCTCCACCTCGACCAGGCTGAAGTTCTCCCAGCGCGCCACCAGACGGACGATGGAATGTGCAGCCTTGCCCTCCACATTGACGCTGACCCGACGCTCGCCTTCGGTCGTCAGGTATTTGTGCAAAGGCAAACGTACGTGCTGCAGTTCATTGCGCCAGCTTCCCTTGACCAGGGCCAGGTAGCGCTTGGCTATCGCGCCGTCGCGAAACATGTCGTGCAGCCTGGTCAGGGCCACACGCTTCTTGGCCACCACCAGCAGGCCGGAAGTCTCCCGGTCGAGGCGGTGGGCCAATTCGAGAAGTTTCGCCAGCGGCCGCGCCCGGCGCAGTTGTTCGATGACGCCAAAGGACACGCCGCTGCCGCCATGCACCGCCGTGCCCGCCGGCTTATCCACCACGATGAGCGCCTCGTCTTCGTAAGCAAGGGCAAATTCCCTTGCCGGAACAGCTGCTTGCGATGGACGTTCGGCAGTGCGCATGGGGGGTACGCGCAGCCTGTCGCCAATCTGCAGGCGGTACTCGGCAGCAATCCGGCCCTTATTGACGCGCACCTCGCCACTGCGCAGGATGCGGTAGATATGGCTCTTCGGCACTCCTTTGGCAATGCGCAACAGGTAGTTGTCGATGCGCTGCCCCTCGGCCTCATCGCCAACCTCAAGCCAGGTAACCGAATCTTTGCTCAAGTCCTTCATTTCCAATATACTGATCGCTTGGTTAGCCGTCCCGTGACGGTGTGCCCGTCGGCCCGAAGTGGCGTCGGTGGCACTATTCCCGGGATGTCGCCGCCGCCGATGCCGAGTCACCTACAGGTGACGGATGCGCCGCAGCGACGAGGGCTTGCAGGAATACCGCCGCCAGGACTTACAAACCGACCGACGACTCAGCCAGCCGACCACAGGGTGTTTCGCTCGCCCGAAAGAGCGATACTACTTGATTGCGCGCAACACACGGCAGGGCACAGTTTGCCGGACGCTGAAAGTTCTTCAGCGCCCGCTTTACCGAAGACAAGTCGACAACCCGTTTGCAAGGTTTATTGAAGGCACCATGAAACTGCCGCTGCAACAGCAAACCCAAGGCACACCGCCCGCGTCCTGACGCCGGTGGCGTGCGACTTGTCGTGCCCTTCCGCCGCAATGCGCGCGGGAGCACACATGAAACGCATGCTTTTCAATGCGACGCAGGCTGAGGAACTCCGCGTCGCGATCGTCGATGGTCAGAAGCTGATCGACCTCGACATCGAATCGGCCAACAAGGAACAACGCAAGAGCAACATCTACAAGGCAATCATCACCCGCATCGAGCCCAGCCTCGAAGCCGCCTTTGTCGATTACGGCGCAGAACGCCACGGCTTCCTGCCGTTCAAGGAAATTTCCCGCAGCTACTTCAAGCCGGGTGTCGACGTCTCCAAGGCTCGCATCCAGGACGTGCTGTCCAACGGCCAGGAACTCATCGTCCAGGTCGAGAAGGATGAGCGCGGCAACAAGGGCGCCGCGCTGACCACCTATGTGTCGCTGGCCGGCCGCTACCTCGTGCTGATGCCCAACAACCCGCGCGGCGGCGGCGTCTCGCGCCGCGTCGAAGGCGAAGACCGCCAGGAGCTTCGCGAAGTCATGGACCAACTGGTGGTGCCCCAGGGCGCCAGCCTGATTGCCCGCACCGCCGGCATTGGTCGCAGCATCGAAGAACTGCAGTGGGACCTCAACTACCTGTTGCAGCTGTGGACCGCCATTGACGGCGCCGCCAAGGCACAGGGCGGCGCCTTCCTGATCTATCAGGAATCCAGCCTGGTCATTCGCGCCATCCGCGACTACTTCCATGCCGAGATCGGCGAAATCCTGATCGATACCGACGACATCTTCGAGCAGGCGCAGCAGTTCATGGCGCACGTGATGCCCGGCACGGTCAATCGCGTCAAGCGCTATCACGACGACGTGCCGCTGTTCTCGCGCTTCCAGATCGAACACCAGATCGAATCCGCATATTCGCGCCAGGTCACGCTGCCTTCGGGCGGCGCCATCGTCATCGACCATACCGAAGCATTGGTCTCGGTCGACGTCAACTCGGGTCGTGCCACCAAGGGAAGCGACATCGAAGAAACAGCCCTTCGTACCAACTGCGAAGCCGCCGACGAAATCGCCCGCCAGCTGCGCCTGCGCGACCTCGGCGGCCTGATCGTGATCGACTTCATCGACATGGAATCGACCAAGAACCAGCGCGAAGTCGAAAACCGCCTGCGCGACGCGCTGCACTTCGACCGCGCCCGCGTCCAGACGGGCAAGATCAGCCGCTTCGGCCTGCTCGAGCTGTCGCGCCAGCGCCTGCGGCCGGCGCTCGCCGAAACCAGCTACATCACCTGCCCGCGTTGCACCGGCACCGGCCACATCCGCAGCACAGAATCCGCCGCACTGCACATCCTGCGCATCCTCGAAGAGGAAGCCATGAAGGAAAACACCGGCGCCCTGCACTGTCAGGTTCCGGTCGACGTCGGCACCTTCCTGCTCAACGAGAAGCGCGTCGACATTTCGCGCATCGAGATGCGCCACCGGGTGAACCTGGTCATCGTGCCGAATCGCCACCTGGAAACCCCGGCCCACGAAATCATCCGCCTGCGCCACGACCAGCTCAACGCAGAAGGCATCGCCCTGGCCAGCTACCAGATGGCTGAAAAGCCCGTCGAGGAAGCCTACCAGCCGCCGTCGGCCCAGGCCGCAGACGCCAAACCGGTAAAGGCGGAAGCTGCCGTGAAGGGCATCACGCCCGACCAGCCCGCACCGAACATCGAGCCCAAGGCGCCGTCCGCACCTGCACCGCAACAGACGGCAGCTAACGAAGGTGGCTTCTTTACCCGTCTGTTTTCCTTCCTCACCGGCAGCAAAAAGGAGGAAGCACCCGTGGTAGCCGAAACCAAAACGGCTTCCTCGCCGCGCCGCGAAGGCGGCCGTGATGGCAACCGCGACCGCGGCGGAAATCGTGGCGGCCGCGACCGTGACCGCAATGGCAGGCGCGATGGACGCGACAACCGCGACGAGCGCAAGTCCGAACCACGCGCGCCGCAAGGCAAACGCGACGAGCAGCAGGCTGACGGCACCCGCAAGCAACGCGAGCCACGCGAACCCCGTGACGGCGACAAAAATCGCGAGCCGCGTGAGCCCCGCGAACAGCAGCAGCGCGAACCGCGCCCGCCGCGCGAACCTAGAGAGCCGCGCCCGCCGCGCAATGACCCCGCTGCGCAGCAAAACGGCGTAGCGCCGGCCGCCGGGGGCCCCTCCGGCGACAACGGCCAGGCTGCCGATGGCGAGGCCCGTAGTGGTCGTCGTGGTCGCCGTGGCCGCGGCCGTGGCCGCGGCGGTGAGGATGGCGCACAAGTCGATGCCGCTGATGCCAGCGTTGCCGTGGCGGCTGCCACGGTGGTTGCCGAAGCGGCGTCGTCCGTCGCTGTC
>CAJBYR010000031.1 GCA_903959855.1 uncultured beta proteobacterium | reverse complement strand
TGGCAAGGTGCCCGCCAACGCCCTCAAGGCTGGCGATGTCGGTGGTGTGTCCATGCACTTCTGCCGCGTAAGGCATGAAGGAAAAGCCTTCCACGCTGGTAAGGAGTACAAGGGCAATTGCTACTACGGTTATGGTGGCAAAGAAATCAAGTCAGCCGCGTTCCAGGTCATGGGTGTAATCAAGGCCGCGGCGGCACCAGCTGCCGCCCCAAAGAAGTAAACCAAAACGGGTAAGCATGAATGCCGTTATCGCGCGGCATTCATGCTTCTCCGACACGCTGCATTTGCGGCGTTTACGCCATTCCCCGCCAGAGACATGACGGAAGCAGCAAAAATTTCATCAGTTTGCTTGTTTGTAAATCCGAATTCGAAATAATATGCGGCTTGGGCTGGCCATCAAACTCATCTGAAATCCCGCCCCACTGAAACAACACTGAACCTGACCAGTCGTCGCTGCCCGCCCAACAGAACGGATCAAGCCTATGGCGCCAACTTTAGCCGCAAATCATCGCCCTGCCCGCATTAGCCTGGCCGTCGTCGCGGCCCTTGCCACCTTCCTGAGTCCCGCGCAAGCAGGTAGCGAACCCGATGCGCCGGTGATGATTTCCTCGCGCAGCACGGTATCCGAGGCTGACCGGCTCGCCGGCGAAGCGCTCAGACTGACTTCCGAGAACAAGCTCGAGGAAGCCTCGGTCACCATCAACCAGGCTTTGCAGTTGAAGATCGACAAGTCCTACTTCCACCTGCTCAACGGGCTCATCTATCACCTGATGGCCCGCCAGGGAAAGCAGGCGAATTACGACGTGGCGGCGCAAGGTTATTCGATGGCCATCCGCTTCGATCAGGGCAACTGGATGGCGCGCTACTTTCTCGGTCGCCTGCGCATCGATGAAGGAAAATACGAAAGCGCAGTACCCGAGTTCGCCGAAGCCCTGCTGATCCAACCCGAGGATCCGCAGGTCCTCAACAGCCTGATGTACGCCGCCTATCGCAATGGTTCGCCCGATATCGCCGCAGGTGCCATGTCGGCGCTCGAATCCAACGGCAAGCTGGAAGGCGAGCTGCTTCTGCGCAACGCAACGATTGTTTCCGCCGCCTTGGGCCAGGAGGAAAAAGCCGACATGCTTCTGGAGCGCTTGCGTAAAGGTGGCATGGAGACCCGTGCGCTCTCCCATATTGAACGCCGCGTCGCGGACTGGAAGCGATTCCATCACCAAAAGCAGTCCGCAAAGCCGGCGGGGGCAATCAAAACCCAGTTTGGTGGAATCGATGCCGGGGCCGGTGGCGCTCCGGCTGCCGGCGGCGGCTTTGGCGCCGAAGCCGCCGCCGCCGGCGCTCCTGTTGCTGGCGCGGGTATCGGTGGAGCCACTGAGCAAACTCCGATATCCCCGAACGCCAAAATGGTTGTAGTCGACGTCGTACTGATCAGTACCGAAGAAACTATTTCGGCGCAACGCGGCGTCAACCTGCTCAATGGCCTCCAGCTGCAGTTCGGCGGCGGCACCACCCTTCCTGGATATCAGCGCACCCGAGCAACTGTCGCCGAAACCGCCACCACGCCATCGTTCTATACCACCGCGGTCACCCGGACCATAACAATTCCGGCGATCACCTATTCCCTGAACATCTTCAACTCGGCCAATCAGCGCAACGAAGTGCTCGCCCGGCCATCGCTGGTAGCGCTAACCGGCCGTCCCTCAGAGTTCTTCTCCGGTGTCGAACTCAATGCCGTATCGAACCCCGGCGGCCAGGGCTCCAATCCGATCAGCATCCAGAAAGAGATCGGCGTACAACTGACGGTTACACCCAACCAGATTGCGGATGGCCGTCTGCAGATGTCGGTAATGGCGCAGCGGACGTTCATCAAGACACCAAACGCCGATGCAACCTTCCAGCAAAAGCTGGAAACCACCAAGAACAAGGTCTCTGCCAACGTCCTCATGCGTTACGGTGAAACATTGATTCTCGGTGGCCTGAGTGAAAAGGAATCGGGCAATACCCGCGATGGCGTACCGCTGCTGCAAGATGTTCCCGTGTTGCAGTACCTCTTTTCGCGGCGGACCAATTCCGACTTCCAGAAATCGGTGCTGATCCTGCTCACACCGCGCCCGGCGGAATATGTGTATCAGCCGGAAAAGGCCCGTCAGGAACACGAAAAGACCCTGAGCGAGGACGAAAGGCCCATCGCCAGCCTGCGCGCACGCTATGCAGACTGGTTCAAGCCTTACCCCAACTGGGCTTCGGTTTTCCATCAGTTGCAGGAGAACAGTCTCTACCGCGAGTTCCGCACCGGCGACGTCGATCTTGAAAGCTGGTCGGACATGCGCTCGGTCAATGACCGCCTGCGCATCATCAAAGACTTCCTGTATTACTGAGCGAAGGGACGCGCCATGAATTATCTAAAGTACGCTGCGCTGGCAGTGAGCCTGTGTGTCGGTATCGCGCCCGCCTTGGCCAAGGACGAAGCCAGCAGCCGGCCCAGCGAGAAGTATCGGCGCCAATTGGCGGAGACTGGAATCTGCAAGTTCTGCGACCTTCGCTATGACGACTTCTCGACCCGCGAGATGACAAAGGCTGACCTGACTGGTGCCTTTTTGTTCGGGACCAATTTTTCCTGGTCTGATTTCGCCAACTCCATCTTCGTTTCGGCAACTCTTCACCACGCCCGCATGGAATGGGCGAACTTCGACGGTGTCGACTTTTCCAAGGCCTACATCGAGGACGCATCGATGTTTCGCGGCAGCTTTCGCAATGCCAACTTTCGCATGTCGGTGCTCTCCCGTTCGAACATGACACGCAGCGACTTGAGCGGAGCCGATTTGCTCACGGCGACACTCGAAGGAGCCGATCTCACCGACGCGCGTCTCAACAATGCAAACATGCGACACGCCAACCTCAGCGGGGCAACCTTGTCCGGTGCGCGACTGCGCAGTGTCGACCTGCAGGGGGCCACATTGCGGTATGCCAACTTCCAGGGGGCCGACATGAATGGTGCGAATCTTTCGGCGGCCCAGATCCGCGGCGGAAATTTCGCCAACACCTACCTTGATCGCGTGAATATGCGCAAGGCTCAGCTGCGTGAAGCCGATTTCCGCGGTGCCATTCTCAACGCGGTCAATCTTGAGGGCGCCAACCTGATGGGGGCTGACTTTACCGGTGCCACGCTGAAGAACGTCACCATGCAAGGTGCCCGCCTGTGTCGCGCCAAGCTCGCCAATGGCACTGAGGGGCACTGCACCGAAGCCGAGACCGCGCTGCTCGCCGCCGAAGACGCCGCCAAGATGGCCGCGACACCGGCCATCGGTGATCCGGCGGCGATCGGCGCGCCCCCCCCCGCTGCCGACCCCCAGCCGGGCGCAGAACCCATCCCCGGCCAGGAAGGCGCGAGTTTCGGCGCGCCGTCGCCATCCTCGTTCATTCAAAGAGGCGCCCTGCGGCCCGGAGCAAAGAATAAGGAGATCGCGCTGTGATTGCCCTGCGTTGGCTATACATCCTTGCTGCCGCTTTGTCGTTCAATGCGACCGCCCAAACAACGACCGCTGCCCCGGATGTGGTGGCAACGGCCCCCCTGCCCCGCGTACTGATCGGTGTCCCCCACAACGTATTTTCGAAGCTGGATCAGGGACGGCCAACCGGCATCATGCTGGAGACATTGGATACGCTGGTCCAACAGATGGGATACCAACCCTCCTATATATCGATCCCGCCCTCGGACATGGTGGCAGCGCTGGAATCAGGGCAGATCGACATAGCTTCGGTACGCATTCAATCCGCGCGCAGCAAGGAAAAATCACACTTTTCCGCACCCATCGTCACCGAGTTCAATATACCGATCACGCGTGCCGGCTCGGACATGAAAATACGTTCGCTCGCGGATCTGCAAGGTCGCACTATCGCCGGACGGATCGGGTTTCATTATCCGGCGCTGGAAAATGTACCCAATATGAAACTCGAGCGCTTCGATTCCGATGCGGCAATGGTGCGCGCACTGCTGCTCAAGAAGGTCGATATCGCCATCATCGCCGGGCTCTCGGATATCTTCATGTTCCGTACTGAAGGCGTATTGCGCCAGGTCGACGTGTCGGATGCCGCCATCGGATCCGTACCCCTGCGCGCGGCATTCTCGGCCAAGCGATTCACTGCCGAGCAGGTGGCTGACTTCAACAAGCGCCTGGCGGAATTCCAGCAGGGAGATTCCTGGCAGGACGTCCTTGACCGGAACGGTTTTGCCGATCTGGTAAAGGACTGGCCGGCAATCCAATAAGGGAGATTCCGCATGATGCGTCGCACCAACCTACTGCGAAGGCTGGTTCCCGTAGCGTTTGGCATGGCTTTACTCGCGGGCTGCGCCTCGACGCCGCCCACGTCCGTCATTCAGGCGTCCGTTATTGCGGAATCGATGATCGACTGCTTCCCCGCAGGGGCGCTTGAAACGGACGGTACGCCCTATTTCTGTGAAGCCTCGGCCGCGGTGATTGCCGGGGATCGTTTGTTGGTGGCCAGCGACAAGGCGCTGCCCCAGGGTACGCCGCTGATCTCGATACGCCGCGATGGCTATCGCCTGCTTTCGGACGATCTAAAGCCGATCATGGCGCCCCTGCCTCGTGCCGCCCGCAAAATTGAAGGCTTGACGCGGAGTGCTGACGGCCAGCATGTGTTTGCCTCGACGGCCTTTGATCGCTACGACCCCAAGTCCCCGCGTTTTGATACCTACAATGTGCTCCTGGCCTGGCCGGCGAATCAACCCGAAAAGGCGCAGCTGCTTGCCAGCCAGACGCGCGATGGCGCCACAAGTTCATTGCCCGTGCGTCGCGCCTTGGAAGACCATTTGGGCGTCCCCTATTTCAAGATTGAGGGCCTGATGGCCTTGCCCGGAAACCGATTGGTTTTTGGTGTGCGCGAGGCGGGACGCAGCTTCTCGGATTTCAGCTATCGAATTCAACTCGTTGAAGTCCAGTATGGTGTCGATGCGCAAGGGACCATCAGTCTCAAGCCCGGCATGCGCACCCTGCTCGATTTCAAGCCTGACGGCCAGGACAAGCTTGCCGCCGGCATCGGGCTATCAAGTGTCGAATTCGAGCCATCGAGGAGCCGTATCTATTTCACCACCAGCCACGAAACCGGCAACGCGCTGGGCGCCTATCTCTGGCAAATCAGCCTGGCGGACCTTGATTCCGGTGGTCTGCCAACCATCGTTCGTGATGGCAAAGGCAATCCGCTGCATTTTGACAACAAGGCCGAAGGCATTGCCGTCATCGATGCCCACCACTTGCTGATCATTCACGACGATGATCGCGTGACCGGCGGCAAACATCAGCGCCAGCCGCATCAGGCCGTGTATTCGGTGGTTGAGATTTCCGATTAGCAACTGTCCGCCTTGGTCTTGCGGTGGGATCGCTGGTGGCGCAGCGCCGGATGTGCAATGGATCCAAGGATTGACCAAGGCAGTTGCCAGAACATTTTTCACCCGTAAATTCCAAAACACAAAATCAGGGAGTTGCACAATGATCACAAAATCACGGAACCATCAGTTCAAAACCATCGCAATCGGCGGAGTGATGCTGCTATCGGCGACCCAGGCTTTTGCCCAGCAGGCCAATTCCGCACCTTTCGATTTCATGCGTTGCCTGGACACTTACGAGGCCGATCAAGGAAAGTTTCTTGCCAAGACCAAGGCTCTGATGGATCAGGGCAAAATCACCGCGCCGATGAGGGACGCCAAGGATAAGGAGATTCGAGAACTCTATTCCAAGCAGTTCTTCCCCAACATTGGAAAACAGGGCAACGACGCGGCAAACAAGAAATGGTGTGATGACCGTGTGATGGATTTGCGTAGCCGTATTGCCGCGCTGGACGCGCCGCCCCCCGTGCAGACGCAGCCGCAACCGGCGAAGCCGGTTACTGCAGCAGCCCCACCCGCCCAGAAGCCAGCGACCGCTGCTAACACCCCGGCGATGGCCGCACAGGCGGCAAAAGACAAACAATGCCAGGACCAACTGGACAAGCTGGAAGCCCAGGTTTCCGAGCATCTCAACGCCGCCAAGGCTGCCGGAAAACTGCCTGCGAACCATGAAAGCGAACACAAGCGCTCGATCGAGGCCATCAAGGGCAGCATCGCGAAAATGGCACGGGGCCATGTCGGCAATGTCTGCGCGCAGGGCACTACCTACTGGAGCAACAAGCTGACCTCCGTGAAGCGTATGTATCCCAATGTTGCCGCGAAACCGGCAGCGGCACCAGCCGCGGCATCTGCACCTGCGGCCAAACCCGCTGCCGCTGCGGCAACACCCCCGACACCAGCAACCGCTGCACAAGCACCGGCGACGGCCAAGACAGCTGTACCGGCTCCCTTGTCACCCGAAGCCTACAGGCAATGCCTTACCGACGGATCCGCAATATTTCAAGCCGGGCAGAAACAGTTCAATAGTCAAACTCGCAGGGTACAAGATAAGAACGAATGGAAAAACAAGGAAGGTGCCTACTTCAGTTCCCAGGAGCAGTTTCGCGGGCAGCAGTATCAAAGTATCTGCGACAAATACAAGAGCAGTGCAGTGACCGCCAGAGATTTTGCGTTTAGGGTGAAGTAGTTTAGCGGTTGATCTGCGGGCAATTGAATTACGAGATCGGGACTTCGGTCCCGATTTCGCTTTTGGGTATGGCGATTCAGATACTGCCTGACCACTACAGCGAACCCCGAAACTCTGATCCGCTATCCTGAGGTCACCGCCCGAAGCATCGGCTTGTCGATCTGCTCAGCGGATGGTTACGATCAACAAGGTAGCGGCTACATAGCCAAAAGCAAGACCGGCGCCCCAGCGCGCCGAAAGACGCTCGGCTCTGGCCGGATCAGCGAGGGACGCCTTATGCAGGTAAATGAAGATGATTGTGGCGGCGAAGATCAGGCCCATCGTGAGGTGATAGAGCTGATCGCCCATGCCGAACTCATCGGTTTCAGGCAGGCTGGTCGATAACGATCCGCCGGTAATCGCCGCCATGAATATCGCTGACGTGCTCAGGAAAAACCGTGTGTCGATCAGGTCGGCACGGACGGCAAATCCGGCCAGGGTCAGTGCCGCAGACAGGAAAAGCATCGAGAAATACTTCAGAAAGTAGCCGTGTCCCGAACGCTTCAGATCAATGGCGAAGGTATAGCGGGGAATGCGGGTTTCTGCGGTGTTGGCCAATGAAATATCACCGTAGTTGGTTTTGTAGCTCGTTACCGAACCATAACTATCGAACTGCCCCACCGCCCACCCCGGCACAGTGATCTTCGAACTGATGTTGGTATTTTCCTTGTCCGGGCGGTATGTGATCAATCTACCGTCTGCCTTGCTGTCTTCAATCTGGATCTTCAGCGTCTGGTTATCCAGCGGGTAGTGCGCGACGTCGAAATTCCGGAAGATGGTTGCCTCGACGTGGGCGGACGCATACCGGACATCACCGATTTGCTTGGTGACGATTCCATCCTTGGCGTCGATGTGTCCGTTGAATATGCCGAAGGTTTCAATCGGATTGATATCCTCGCCCGTCCATCGAAACCAGATGACAAAATCGACCTGAAATTTTTTCTCCTTCAAACTGATGGAAGGAATGTTGTTCAGGTAAATCCCGACATCGACCACGCGAGGCGAATCCGTCGCCGAATGCGCCACCGGCGAAAGCCACGCACAAAGAAATGTGAAGAACAGGACGCAGTTCCAAACCCAAGAAGGCCTGGCTGCGGAAAATTTCTGGTTCATCGAATTCAACGATGTCGCTTGGGTAGCCGCAAATCCGAATCAGGACACGGCGATTGGCATCCAGAGCCAAAGCGCCTGGGTTAAAAGGAAAGCACCGGCAACGCCGACCACCACGCTCGCCTGGAACATCCGGTTGCTCACGCTTAATATGCTCGCCGTCAATAGGACGATGGCGATTTGAAGCGCACTACCGGTGTAAGTGAACCACGGGCTGCGCTCTCTTGCGGCCTGCCTTTCGGCTTCAAGAGCGCGCGCCTTGGCCATGAGTTCCTTTTTTCCTTCGCCGGTGGCAGGCTCACTTTCATAACCTGCAGCTTTCGCCGCATATTTCTGGGCGATCGCTGTATTTCCGGCGTCCGCGGCTTGTACTGAGGCGATCTCGTAGGCAGTCTGCTTGATGCTCTTGGCCTGGTAGAAGGCCCAGGTGTTGTTGGCGGCGATGGTGTTGTTGAGTATCTTGCTGCTATTTCCGCCGCCAACATACGAATTGATCGCCAGCAGGGCCGCCAGGACCGCGATGGCCCATCCGGCCTTGTCCTTGATGCGTCCCTCCCGTTCGGAGCGTGAGGGGGTTGAAGGTGGGTTCGCCATAAGTGTCCGCTCCTGCCCGATGCCGGGTTGATAGGTGGTTGTAAGCGTATGTCTGTCGCCTAGGCAGTTGGTGCGCCGGGCTTCGCTTCAACTATCACAATGTCCTCGGCCTGTTCCACCGGTATCAAAGGAATCTTGCGTTCCAGGAATTTTTCCCGAACATGACGCCACAGCTCCTCCCGGGCACGCCCCTTCTTGGGCAGGATGGCAACCCGATAACCGGCGGAATACTCGCCGACCCAGCGGCCGTTGAGATTGACGACACCGCGGTAACGTACCATCGGGTCATAGCCGGGCGAAGTTTTGCATACGATTTGCGATGACTTCGCCACTGCCTCGTTGATTATTTCCAGGACCTGCGCCGGATCGACATCACTCGGTGCATAGAAGCGGGTTTCCGCGGCAATGCCGTGGGGAACGTTGCTGAAGTTCTCGGTCATCGCCTCGGATACCTTCGAGTTGGCCAGGCTCACCATGGGCCCGTCGTTGGATTCCATCCGCGTGGTCCGCCAGGTGATGTCGGTAACCTGGCCGATGATGTTGTTGATCTTGATGAAATCACCCACCTTGAACGGACGCTCGACGTTAAGGATGATCCCTGAAAACACGTTGGCGATATTGGCCTGGATGGCCAAGCCGACCACCATGGCAAGCACGCCGGATGTTGCCAGCAGGCTGGTCAGCGGCTGATTAAAGACCACGGCAATGATGCCGCCGAAGGCCAGCGCGAAGATCAGCACCGTGACGAAGAATTTCATCACGTTGGGTACCTGGCGCCCGGTCGTCAGTTCCAGCGGTATCCAACCGAAGCGGCGAACTGCCATATCGACCAATTGCGCCCCGAGTACCCACCAGCAGGCTTCATAAATCATGACCAGCAACTGCGTCGAGGATTGGGCCCAATGCAGGAACGCCCAGTCGATCGCCATGTTGCCCACACCAAGCAACAGGCAAGGCCAGAATGCCAGGCGCAGCAGCCAGGATTGCAACACCCAGTATCGGCCCAGTACTTGCGAATCGAGTGCCTGCCCGACCATGGCACCCACCAGGCCGAAGATCGCTATGTAGAGGAAAAATGCGTTGGGTATGATGTCGCGCGCCGCAACGACTTCCGGACTCAGCAGGACGCCAAAGGTGATGGTCGAAAACAGCGGCTGCTCCCCGGTCATGCCAACATACTGGGGCGCGCCGTCGCCGCGCTCGCGCACCAGATCCTGCGAAATCCAGGCATTTTCCACGCCCCAGTCCGAACCAGAACGCAGGATCCGGCGCTGACGCAGGTCATCCGCCAGGACGTTGCCCGTCGGCATGCCGAGCACATCGACGACGTAGGTCAGGTTGTTGCGGTTCAGCAGGCGGTGACGGAACGAAATTCCGGCGATGTTCTGGTTGTAGGCACGCTTGTCCGCGGTGAAGTTGAGCTTGAACGTCTGCTTGACCCGGTAGCGGCGGTACTGCACCTCTTCGCTGTCCTTGATCTCTTCCGGCTTGTCGAACTTGACGGGTTCGACGGCATTTACAACGTCCATATCCTGCGGGTCGAACTTGCCGCGATAGCGGAACCAGATCGACATGTCGAGCGTTGCCGTTTCCTTCTGCTTGTCGATGTTGGAAACCTCGTGCAGGGTTACGCCGACGTAGACCACGCTGGTCTTGAACATGAAGCGGTCGTTGACGTAGAGCACGCGCCCCTGGCGCAGGGCGTCGATGTAGTTGAACCCGGCGCCCTTGGCAATCGGCAGCAACTGAATGGGTGCCGATATCAACCGGTTGCCATTGAATACGCCCATCTGGGTCGGCACCTGTGCCAGGCCATCGACAAAAGCCAGGTTACCCATGATCCCGGCGCCACTTTCTGCAGGCGGCTTGCCGGAAACTGCGTAATGGGCCGCGTCGTGGGCCACAGTGGCAACCCAGTCAGGCGAGGCGGAGAAACTGCGCTGGAATGCCGACTGAAAACGCTGTGCCCGTTCGTTTGCGGTATCGAACAGCACCGGCGTAGCGACAATGATCCCGTGATTCTGCACATCGGCATCCTTGCCGGCCAGCTTTTTCAAGGCCTGGGAGAACTCGCCGGTGGCCAGCGCCGACGGCCCGAACAGATCGAGAGCATTGCCCGTGCCGCGGATGGAATGGACCAGGCGGGCCGCCAGTTCAGGGCGCGTTGCGATATAGATGGCGCCGACGTCGATATCCTTGACTGCGGCAATGATTTCTTTCTGTTTGGCTTCGTTGCCTCCCGCGGGAAGCGTCCAGACCTGCTTTACCGGCGTGTCGAAACGTTGATAGACGTCGACCAGCGGTTCGACCAGCGCATCAAAATCTGCGCCCTCCTCGCGAATCACATACATCAAGCGACGTTGCTGGATGTTGCGTGCGTAGTTGGCAGCGAACCGGGATTCCTCGCGCGGATCAAGCCCGAGGGACGTGACGCCAGACAAGGGCGCGGCCAATTGCAGCGGTGTCACCACGCGCAGTTTGGCCTTTTCGTATTGCGGCGCCGCTTTCTTCAGCAGTTCGGCATCGAGATAGCCGACGACTCCGATGACGCGCTTGTCAGCCATGACCTTGGCGGGCGCATCGGCGCCCTCCTCGACCACCATCAGTTCCACGGAGCGCCCGTTGATGCCACCATCACGAGTGAGCTGTTCGAGGAAGAGCTGCACGCCCTTTTGCATGGCGATGCCGGTCGGCGACTTTGTCGGAACCACCAGGGCCAGGCGGGGCCTGGTCTCGATGTTGTCTTCCACCAGGGTGAATCTGGCCACGGCCGAAAGCACGGTACTGACGACCACAATCACGATCATGATCAGCCAGAATACGCGCCACTTTGCCTTGCCTTGCAGCAGTTGGAGAACTTTGCTCATGATTGCCTCGTCGTTGCCAGATTGTGGGTGATGGGGGTTGTTGTACGGAAGAATCGAACTCTATTCATGGCCGTTGTGCGGGCGGCATCGGGCCATCGGAAATCACGATGGGCACGCGCGTTTGGCCGACGACGACAACGGCCTGGATCGGCAGTCCGCCTTCCGGCACCTCGGTAGCGACGAACTGTCGCGTTGCCGGATTGAACTGCAACCAGGACGGCAACGGGCGTCCCGCCGCGTCGGTAACCTTCGCTCCGCTCAGATTGCGCGGTACCGCGGCAGGTACCGCGAAGCGGAAGGCGTTGGCGTCTTCTGCGCGGCGTGCGGACTCGATCGCTTTGGCCACCGGCAAACCGCGTGCAAGTGCTGTACTCAAGGCAGAGCGGTAGGCGCGACTGGAGCCGGCAGGCGCGACGATTTTCTCGATTCCAACGCCGGTGGCCAGCGCTGACGCAGGAGTCGGCGCTGGCGCGACGGCGTCGGCGGCTTTGTTCGCAACCTGCAAGGCCACCTCAGGCGACAGGCCGCGGCCCAGTGCATTGGTCAGGGCGCGATCGAAATCGGCACCACGCTCGGGCAGGGTCGTGGCGCCGCCGCGGACCAGGGATCCCTGCGGTTGCCTGGCATCGGCGGCTATCGCTGCCTGTTCCACGCGCTGGATCTCGACCGCTTTGGCCATGGCGGGACCTGCGGCTTCCCCGCGCGCCAGGGCCAGCGCCAGCACCTGCTCCGATGCGCCCCCCGCCGAGCCGGCAACAACAGCGTCGGCACGCCCCAGCGCCAATCCGACGCTGGGGTTGCGTGCATCGGCCCGTACTGCCGCGGCATCGGCCTCGGCGGCTTGCCCTGCCCGCGCCATGGCTGCCTGCGGCGATACGCCCTGGGCGAGCATGCTGCCGAGCGATTTCTGAAACGCGGGATTGGCACTTTGCGGGGAAGTCGACGCTGCCGTACCGGAGGCCAACTGCGCCCGCGGTGTCGTGTCGGCAATCGCCGCCTGCTCGGACTGGCGGGCAGCGACTTTCGCCGCGCCCACCGCCACATCCATCGGCACCCCCCGCGCCAGGGCAGCGGAAAGCGAGCGGTCGAAAGCGGCAGAGCCGGCGCCGGGTTTGCCCGGCGCCACGCTACTGAGCGACGTGGCGACATCGCCGCCACCGGCAGCAATCGCCCGCGACAGCGCCACCTCCGGGGTCCGCGGTGGCGGTACGCTGGATTCGGCCTGGAACGCCCGTTCGGCGCTGGCCATGGCTTGCGCCATCGGTTGCCCCTGTGCGAGCTTTTGCGCCAGCGCCGTGCTGAAGGCGCTGCCCGCCCGGTTCGCCGTGGTCGGGCTGACGCCACCGCCAACGGCGGCGCCTACACGCGACGTGACCAGAGCGTCAATGCTGCGCGCCGGGGCTTCGGTACTCGCCAGGCGCGTCGTGGTTGCGGTCACGACGGCTGGCGGCGGTTTTGGGACGCCGGGATCGACGCTAGGTGTCGTGGCTGCGGTAACGACGGTGCGCGGCGCAGTAGCCGGCGGCGTTGCCGTTCCTGCGCGTGCCGGAGGGGGCGTTTGCGTTGCGGCTACAGCCGCTGCCGGTGGAGCGCCTCCCGTGGTTCGACCGGCGCCACTCACCGTCGTACCGGTGGCTGGTGGCGCAGTCGTGGTCGCGCCGGCCGGAGGGGTCGCCGTTGCGGTCTGCGCCGGGGTTGTACTGGTACCACCCGTTCTGGTCGCCGTCCGAGCGGACGTCGTGCCGGTTGTGCCGCCGGATGCAGTCGTCGTGGAAGTGGACGTCGCCGCCGCCGTTCCGCTGGTACCGGTACCCGATGTAGCAGTCGGGGTCGAAGCGGTGCTTGTGGTATCGCCACTCGCATCCGGGTCAGTGGTAGAGCTTGTTCCCGTGGCCGTGCTGCTGGTGGATGATGCACTCGTCGACGTGCTGCTGGTGCTGCTGGTGCTGCTGGTGCTGCTGGTGCTGCCAGCTGTACTCGATGTACCGCCGGCCAGAGGATCACTGCTTGTCCCCGTGCCGCCAAGTGGCGATGTGCCGGTGGCTGGAGCGGTCGATGTACCGGTGAAATCGGTTGGTGGCGCCGGGGTCGTGGTCAATGTCGGAACCGTGGGAACTACCGGAGTCGGGATCAGCACGACCGGTGGCGGCGCCGGCGGCGGGGCCACCGCAGCGGTAATCGATAGTGTTCCGTTGAAATAGCTGATCGTATAGTTGGTGCTGGTATAGCCAAACGGCGTCAGTACATAATTTCCAAGCGCCGTCGCGCCCTGGCTGGTGCCGGCAAAGTCCAGCAACCCGCCGAGCACGGCGACGGTCTCGCCGCCGACAAAGCCCGCGAAACCTGCCCCGTTGCCACCGACGTAGGGCACACCATCGAAAACCTTTGCCGCGGCAGAAGCCGTAACCGAAAGCGGGGCGGGTGTAATGTTATGCGGCGCCGTGGCGTGAGGGTTCAGGGTGTAATTGCCTGCATCCGCGCCACTCAACGCCAATCCACCAAACGTTACCGTGGTTGCAGTGAGCACGTCCTTGGTGTTGAAGGTTGCTGTCGCGGGGCCAACCACACTCACAAAATCGCCGGTGTAGGGATTGGGTAATCCGCCTCCTGGCGCCTGCGGGGCCGCGAGCGCCGCCGTCCCGATCACCGTAGCCGTCAAGCCGCCGTCATAGACCTTGTTGGCACTGGTCAGGCCGCTGACGTTCAGGGGCTTCGGTGTGATGGCAGCAGTCGCGCCGGAAGCATCCAGAATCGTGTAATTGGCGCTATCTCCACCTGGAACAAGTGCCAGGCCGGTGACCGCCACTGGCTTGGCAACGCCAACGTTCTTGTCAATGAAGGTTCCGATCGCACCGG
>CAJBYR010000030.1 GCA_903959855.1 uncultured beta proteobacterium | reverse complement strand
TTGCGGTAGGCATCGTCGACACCGCCGCACATCGGCCAGGGGGCGATGCTGGTCTTGGCGCGCGCATCGCGGATGCGGTCGTCGGCATCCATCACCAGCGACAGCGTCATGGTATGCATGTATTCCCCCTCGCGTACCGGCGGGCGCGAGCGGAACGGCACTTCCTGCCCTTTCAAGTCGGTGACCGTGGCCTCGATTTCGAGCGCGCCATCGGCGTGGCGAAAAGCCTGGCAGGTGATGGTGCGCGTATGCAGCAGTTTGCGATCGTCAGTGGCGGACATGGCGGCTCCTTCCTGAAATGGTGTCTGCATTCATTGCGCCGCGCCGGCCTGGCGCAGCGCGGCCTGCAGCGCGCGAAACGGCAGCAGCGTGCATTTGTGGCGGCTGGGGTAGGCATGGGCCGGCAGGAACATGGCCAGTTCGGGCCAGTCCGGCGGCACGGGGGCCTGCTCTCTCAACAGCGCTTCGAGCGCGCTCGTCGTTCCAGCGATGGCGGAGATATCCAGCCCGACGGCGCGCGCGCCCAGCAGCGAGGCGGCCGCCTTGCACAGCAGGCAGCCCTTGGTCTGGTGGGCGATGGCGGCTATGCGCCCGCCTGCCAGTGCCACCTGCATGTACACGCGGTCCCCGCACAAGGGATTGTTCAACTTCGCTTCACCGCTGGCCGACTGGAGTTGGCCGTGACCGTGCGCGGCAGCAGCCATCTGCTTGATCGCGTCCTGGTAGAGATCGAGGCTCTCGCTCATGTCAGCGTCGCAACCGCCGCTGCGACGGCATCCAAACAGGCAGCGACATCGGCTTCGTCGTTGTACAGCGCAAGGCTGGCGCGGCTGCAGGTATCGACTCCCAAGGCGGCTAGCAAGGGCTGCGCGCAATGGTGGCCGCCGCGCAGCGCCAGGCCATGATGATCGAGCACCTGGCAAACATCGTGCGGATGCAGGCCGGCAATGTCGAATGAAACGATCGGCGCGCGCCGCACCGATGCCTCCGGACCCAGCAGACGCAAGCCGGGAATGCGCTGCAATCCGTCGATCATCTGCTGGCAAAGCCTCGCCTCGCGGGCGTGGATCGTGGCCCAGTCAAGCGCCATCATCCAGTCCAGCGCGGCCGCCAGGCCCACGGCCTGGGCAATCGGCGGCGTGCCGGCCTCGAAGCGGCGCGGCGGCTCGGCCCAGCTGGATTTTTCCGCCGTGACCTCGTCGATCATGCCGCCGCCACCGAGGAAGGGCGGCATGGACGCCAGCACCCCGGCGCGCCCCCAGAGCACGCCGATGCCGTTCGGCGCAAACGCCTTGTGCCCGGAGAACGCATAGAAATCGACGCCCAGGGCCTGAACATCCTGCGGCCCGTGTTGCACCGCCTGGGCACCATCGAGCAATACCCTGGCATCCACCGCGCGCGCTGCGGCGACGATTGCCGCGACATCGGTCCAGGCACCGGTCACGTTGGAGCATTGGGTAACGGCAATCAGGCGGGTCCGGTCGGTGACGAGTTGCGGCAGCGCCGCCAGATCAAGTTCGCCATTGACGCCCACCGGAAGAATATCCAGAGCGATTCCGGCGCGATCGCGCAGCATCTGCCAGGGTACGAAATTGCTGTGGTGCTCGGCCAGCGAGATCAGCACGCGATCACCCGGCTGCAGCGTCGCGCCGAACGCCTGGGCAACGAGATTCAGCGCTGCCGTCGCCCCGGACGTGAATATGACCTCGTCCGCCGACCTCGCATTCAGGAAGCGCGCAACGCTGCGCCGGGCGGAATCGAAGGCCTGGTCGGCGGCCTCGGCCAGGCGGTGGCTGCCGCGCAACACGTTGGCGCGGCGATGGGTTTCGTGGTGCGCCACCGCGTCGAGCGCGGTGCGATGGATTTGTGCCGTCGCCGCGCTATCCAGATAGTGCAGTCCGGGGTTGGCCGCCAGGAGCGGAAACTCGGCACGCAATCGGGATGCTTCGCTCATCATGCCCCCAGGGCGCGCAGTGCGTCCGGCGTATCGACGTCGGCAAAAATCGCATCGTCCTCGCAGGTGAAGATGTCGATCCGATCGGCATGCCGCTGCAACAGTTCGCGGGCGCCGATGTCACCTTGCACCTGCAGCATCTCTTCGAAAAAGGCGCGCGACCAGAGGATGGGATTGCCACGGCGGCCATCCTTCATCGGCACCACGATGTTGCCCCGCGCCGGATCGAAGGCCGCGATCAGTCCATCGATGTGGGCGGCAGAAACCAGCGGCATGTCACCCAGCACCACCACCACGGCATCGGTGTCCGCAGGCAGGGACGCCAATCCGGCACGCAGCGACGAGGCCATGCCGGTTTCGTGTTCGGCGTTGTGGGCGAATGCCAGGTCCAGCCCGGCGAGGCTTTCGCGTACCGCATCGGCGGCGAAACCGGTGACCACCACCACCGCCGTGCTGCGCGAGGCCAGCGCCGCATTCGCCGCGCGTCGCACCATGGGCACGCCATCCACCGCCTGCAGTAATTTGTTGCTGCCGGCCATGCGTCGGCTGCTGCCTGCCGCCAGCACCAGCGCGGCGACGCGGCGGCCGGCGGCAACCCGCGGCGGTGCCGGCTCGACCGCTTCGGGGTCTTCTTCCGCTTCGGGCGAATTGCGGATCAACCCGCCGACCCCCATGGCCTTGATCTCCGCGGCGCCCATGGGCATGCCCGCAAGCATGCGCTGCAACACCCAGTCGAGGCCATTGCTGCGCCGGGAACGGGCGCAACCCGGCAGGATCAGCACCGGCACATCGCCGATGCGGGCCAGCAGCAGCATGTTGCCCGGCTCCACCGGCATGCCGAAATGGATGATCTCGCCTCCCGCAACAACGATGGCAGAAGGTATCGTGTCGGCCCTGTCCTTGGGCACCGTCGCCCCGGAAATCATGACCAGGTCGCAGCCCGCCGCCACGGTTTCGTGCAGCGCGCGCGCCACTTCGTCGCTGCGATGGGCGCAACGCTGCACCAGGCCCAGATGGCTGCCGAGGTCTTCGATGCGGCGCCGGCTGCTGGTTACGGCCGTGGCGTAGTTCTTTTCCGGATCGCCCGGTTGTTCGGTGACGATCAGCGCCGCGCGCTTCGCCGCGAAAGGGCGCAAACCCAGGGCAGGACCACGACCGGCCTCGATGACGCAGCGATCAATCACGGCGCGTCCCACTGCCAGCGGAATGATCTTGACCGTAGCCACGACAGCACCGGCCCGCACCGGCGACAGCGGCGCCAGGGTAGCCACCGTCACGGACTCGTCGATGGCATTGATCCGGTCGATGACCTCTGCATTCACCGTGAACACGCCACGCTGCGTCGCATGCAGATTGCAGCGCCCGGTGTAGGCGCGGCGGGTGACGATGCCCGCGCCTTGCAAGCCTGCGGCTACCGCCGCGGCCGCGGCGTCCTCGGCGAGATCGTCAGTGGCCAGGCGCGCGCCATAGACAGTGCGATGGCCGGCGGCCAGCAAGGCCTGAAGGTCGGCGCTGGTGACACGGCGACCTTTCTTCAAACTGCCGCCGGCGATCCGCAGGCTGTGCGCCAGCAGCAAACCTTCGCACTCCTCGACCGGAAACTCGCCGAAGATCACGCGGCCGTGCCCTTGTAGCGGACCCGGATGATCTCGGCGAGGATGGAAACGGCGATCTCGGCCGGCGCGCGACCGCCCAGATCGAGGCCGATCGGAGAATGGATGCGCCCGGTGAGTTCGCCGAGGCCGGCGGCACGCAGACGTTCGAGGCGCTTTTCGTGGGTACGCCGGCTACCCAGTGCGCCGATGTAGAAAAGCCTGCTCGGCAACGCCAGTTCCAGCGCCGGATCGTCGAGCTTGGGATCGTGCGACAGCGCCACCAGTGCCGTGGCGTCGTCCAGGCCCAGGCGCGCCAGCGCCTCGTCGGGCCACTCGTCGCACAACTCGATACCGGGAAAGCGCTCCGGCGACGCAAACGCGCCGCGCGGGTCGATTACCGTGACTGCATAGCCGGCCGTGGCCGCCATGCCTGCCAGCGCCTGGGCGATATGCACGGCGCCAATGATCAGCAAACGCGGCGACGGCACGTAGGCGCGGGCAAAGCTGTCGGGCAGGGTTTCCAGGGCACCGCACCGACCCGACTGCAGCATGGCCGCGGCCTCGGCGAGCTGTTCGGGCGCGAGCGCGAAATCGCCACTGCCTCCGGCGGCATCCACCATGCACTGCGCGCCATCGGCCAGCCGTGTCACTACCAGCAGTGCCCGGCGGCCGGCCTGCGCTTCCGCGATGCTCGCCAGCGTGGAGGTCTTCATTCCACCGGTTCCACATAGACCTGCACCCGGCCGCCGCAGGCCAGGCCCACCTGCCAGGCCTGCTCGTCGCTGACACCGAATTCAAGCAATCGCGGCTGGCGGCTTTGCATCACCTCCTGCGCGGCCTCGATCACGGCGCCCTCGATGCAGCCGCCCGACACCGAGCCGAGAAAGTGGCCGTCGGCGTCGATTACCAGATGGCTGCCTTGCGGACGGGGCGAGGAGCCCCAGGTACTGACCACGGTGGCCAATGCGGCAGGCCTGCCGGCGGCGCGCCAGCCGAGCAGGGTTGCAAAAAGCGTATCGTCGTCCGCGTGCATGTCCGTAGCTAGAATCCCAGTTAGTACCGATCGTCAAAAAAACCCTCACGGACGGATTGACATTCCGCCGATTCTTTGCATACAGTGTACCGTATCCTGAATTGGACCTGCCAGCCGGCGGTGCGGCCTGTTTCGAATTCGCCGTCCGGCCATCTCTGATCCACGATCCTAGCGCAGCCCGAAGCGACCAAGACAAAACAGAGGAGACAAGACATGAGCCAGACCCGCATCCTGCTTGACGAAAGCGAAATTCCGACCCACTGGTACAACATCGTGGCGGACCTGAAGAATCCGCCGCTCCCGCCGCTCGGCGGCGACGGCAATCCGGTCAGCCCGGATCAGATGCTGGCGATTTTTCCCGGCCCGGTCCTCGAACAGGAGATGTCGGCCGAACGCTGGATCGCGATTCCCGAGGAAGTGCGCCAGATCTACGCGCTGTGGCGGCCGAGCCCGCTGTGCCGCGCCAGGCGCCTGGAGCAGATGCTGGGCACCCCGGCCAAGATTTTCTACAAGTACGAAGGCGTTTCGCCGGCCGGTTCGCACAAGCCGAACTCGGCCGTAGCGCAGGCCTACCTCAACAAGATCGCCGGCACCAAGCGTCTGATCACCGAGACCGGCGCCGGCCAGTGGGGTTCCTCGCTCTCCTTTGCCGGCCAGATCTTCGGCCTGCCGGTCGAGATCTTCATGGTCAAGGTCAGCTACAACCAGAAACCCTATCGCCGCCTGATGATGCAGACCTGGGGCGGCGACGTGGTGGCCAGCCCGTCCGAACGCACCAAGACCGGCCGTGACATCCTCGCCGCCGACCCGGACAACCAGGGCAGCCTCGGCATAGCGATCTCCGAAGCGATCGAGGCGGTGGTAAGCAATCCCGGCAGCAAGTACGCGCTGGGCTCGGTGCTCAACCACGTGCTGCTGCACCAGACCGTGATCGGCCTCGAAGCCAAGAAGCAGTTCGAGAAGGCCGGCGAATATCCGGACATGATGTTCGCGCCCTGCGGCGGCGGCTGCAACTTTGCCGGCGCGGTGTTCCCCTTCCTCGGCGATGCCGCGGCGGGCGACAAGCGCGCGCAGAAGATCCGCATGGTCGCCGTCGAGCCCGAGTCCTGCCCGACGCTGACCAAGGGCGTGTATGCCTATGACTTCGGCGACGCCTCGGGCTTCACGCCGATGATGAAGATGTACACCCTTGGCCACGACTTCATGCCGCCGGGCATCCACGCCGGCGGCCTGCGCTACCACGGCGACAGCCCGCTGATTTCGCAGCTCTACCACGAGAAGCTGATCGAGGCCGTCGCCGTGCCGCAGAAGGCCACCTTCGAGGCCGGCGTCATGTTTGCGCGCGCCGAGGGCATCATCCCCGCGCCCGAGTCGGCCCACGGCATCCGCGCCTGTATCGACGAGGCGTTGCGCTGCAAGGCCAGCGGCGAGCCGAAGACGCTGTTCTTCAACCTCTCCGGCCACGGCCACTTCGACATGGCCGCCTACGAGAACTACTTCTCCGGCAACATGCAGGACTTCGCCTACTCCGACGCCGATCTTCAGGCTTCGCTGAAGACGCTGCCGAACTTCGACTGGCCGCCGAAGGCCGCCTGAGGCTGCAGGCAAGGCAAACGGGAAAGGGGGCGCAAGCCCCCTTTTTCCATTTCCTGGCGCCGGGAGGCGTTCTATCGGCTTTACCGCGAGGGCAGGCTTGCCCAGGTGATTTTGCAGGCCGCGAAGAAACCGAGGGACTCATAGTGGAATCCGCACTGTTCGACGATACGCCGCGATTCCGCTACCACCTCACCGAGGCGATGCCTGGGCAGGTTGGGAAAGAAATGGTGTTCCAGTTGCAGATTCAGCCCACCGGTAAACCAATCTGCCAGCCAGTTCTGATGCACGTTTCGCGTGGTCCGCACCTGGGCATCGAAAAAGCCATAGCCCTTGTCTTCCGGGTAAACCTCGCGCCCGGAATGGTTGAGGATGAACACCAGGCCCAGCATGAAGCCGCCGATCAACTGCACCAGAATGAACCAGGTCACCGCTTGCCAGGTTTCGCCGGGCCAGATCAGCAGGGCCAGCACCAAGGTCGCCGCGTAGTGGGCAAGAATTCCAGCCACTTCACCGGGCTTGCCGTTGCGGATGCCGTGGAGGACTCCCGCAGCACTCCAGTTCAGCCGCGCCAGCAGCAGTAGCGGCGCGAGGGCGTGCTTTTGCAGTGGTAGCCACCAGGCCAGCTTCTGCCGCGCCTCGTCGCTGAGCAGGGCGATATCCCAGACGAGCAAGGGCGCCGTAGCGATATCCTCATCAATTGCCACCGGTTTGCCTTCGACCAGACGATAGGCGTTCGGATGCGCATGGTGTTTGCCGTGCTTCATCTTCCACCACGTCGACGACAGTCCCTGCGTCCAGGCCATGAGGCCCATGGCAAATGCGTTGAGGCGGCGATTGGAAAAAACCTGGCCATGCCCCAGGTCATGGCCCAGCCATGCCGATTGCGGATAGTACAGACTGAGCAGAACGGCACCCAGGCCAGCGGCCCAAAGGCTTCCCGTAGCCAGCAGCGCGTAGCCGCCAACGAACAGGATGACCAGTTGCACAACACACAGCACCTGATCCCTGCGACGCGGAGCAAATACCCCGGCCGCCATCAGTCGCTTGCGCAGCAGCAACATCTCGGCGTTGAGCCGCGTCGCGTCAGGGGTTCGGGTGGCGGCGTCCATCAAGCGGTTCCTTTTGATTTAGGGGGCACTGGCGGGTTTGGCAAGACTGCCAAGACCGCCACCCGTGGCGCAGTTTAACGGCGTGCGAGTCGGCATTGTAGTGGTATCGCCTTTCCGCTTGCTGACCGTTGCGGCGATCCGGCGGAGGAAGCCGAAGAAGTCGGCGCTGGCGGGACGGCGGCGGATAGAGCATCTGTCCTTCGGTCTCGCCCCCCTCCGCAACCACTGACTTGCCAAGCTTGTGCGCCATGGCGATGGTGGCGACGGCGTTGGAGGCATTGACCGGGTTGGTGGTGATGTCACGGACAAAGGACTGGTCAATCGTGAGCGTATCCAGCGACAGCCGCGAGAGGTAGGCGAGAGATGAATATCCAGTGCCAAAGTCGTCCAGCGAACCAGCAAGACAGCAAACTCGTCGTCACCGATTCGCGCGAGTTGATCTTCATTGCGCGTGCTTTCGCGCAACCGGCTGGCGGTAGCGCCCAGCAGCTGGTCGGCATCAGCGGCGTTCTATCCCTTCAAGGGCGGCAGCAGCGCCCCCGCCGAAAGGCGATAGATATCGGTCAATGCAGATACCATCGCCTCGCGCGATGCGTCGGAAGCGCGAACCGAAAGTGACTGATCGTAGGCCAGCGAGGGCCGCGTGCCGTGCGCGATCAGACGCATCTGAACCGCCATGCGCTGATCGAGATCGAGGTTGTGGAAGCTCAGCCAATACACCAGGAACCCCAGGGTCATTGCCCACGCTATCGGGTTGGCACCGTCATCCAGGACATCCTTGATCAGGCGCAGCTGGCTGATGAAGTGCTGGTGGTCAGCCACGTGCTGCTGGGTGTGGCGCGGATCGAGGCCATGCCCGCGCATCAGGCCTTCCTCGATCCGGAAATGTTCTCCGGCGTAGTCGAACAGTCGAGCGAGGATCGCCTGCATCGCCTCGGGATCGGCATTGCCCTGGCTCAAGGCAGCGCCGGCTTCATTGATGATCTCTACCAAACCCTGATGCTGAAGATCAACGACCTCGATGCCGGTGGCAAAGGATTGACTCCATTTGAATACCTCGAGCATGCTCGTCCTTTTGGTAGCTTGCGTTGCCGGCCAGGCGTCAGGCGTCAGGCCCGGGCCGGAACCTTGCCCACCGGCTTGGTGGTGTGGTGCGATCATAGCGTCTTTGAAACAGCGTTCAAATCCGTCGTTTTTTCTTAAGCAAATCCAGGAAGCGCGTGACACAGGCGTCGCCTTCCTGGCTGGCATCGATCGCGGCTATCGACGGGACAACTTTCCCGGGAGACCTGCCGCTTCGTTTGCTCCACCCGCGAAACCGGCCGATCGTAGTTTTTTCCGGTCGGGCAGTTTGCATTATTTATACTGTGAGCACTTGTTTGTGAACATAGTTATGGAAACGGCAACCATCCTGGTCGTCAACGACGAACCGGGCAATCTGTCACTGCTGACGCAACTGCTGCGACCGGTGTATCTCATACGCGCCGCCAATTCGGGCGAGAACGCCCTGCGTGCGGCGACCGGCAAACCGTGGCCGATCACTACAGTGCCCGGGGCAACCCGCTAGCATGATGGACATCGATAAACCGTCACGGGGCGAAGTCGTCGATCCAACGGTACTGCCGCCGGAAAGAAAGCCAACATGACCGGACCGCTGCAGCGCTCGCTCAAGACCCGCGTCACCCTGTTCTCCCTGGTGATTTTCGCCCTCAGCCTGTGGGCGCTCGCCTACTCCGCTTCGAAGATGCTGCGCACGGACATGGAGCAATTGCTGGGCGACCAGCAACTCTCGACAGTGGCCCTGGTGGCGGCAAACATCGATCAGGAACTGAAGGAACGCCTGAGTGCCCTGGAGCGGGTCGCGGGCGACTTCGACGAAAAGGAACTGAAGTCGCCGGCAACGCTGCAGGGCATCCTCGAACGCCGGCCGATCCTGCCCCTGCTGTTCAACGCTGGCTGCTACGTCACGGATGCCGCTGGAACGACCACCGCCTCCATTCCGGTCGAGGCCCGGCGCATCGGCATCAATTTCATGTTCCGCAATCACGTTGCTGCGGCGCTGGGTGAAGGCAAGTCGGCAACCAGCATGGTGACCATCGGCAAGGCATTGGGGGTTCCGGTATTCAGTCTGGCGGTGCCGATACATGACGTTAAGGGAAAGGTGATTGGCAGCCTGGTGGGCGTGATCAACCTGAGCTCGGACAATTTCCTCGACAGGATCACCTCGAATCCCTATGGGCGATCAGGCGGCTTTGTACTCGTGTCCCGGCAACAACGCTTGATCGTGACCGGCACCGACAAGAGCCGGATCATGGAAGCCCTGCCGCCCGCCGGAGTCAATCCGAAGCTTGATCGCGTTCTCGCCGGGTACGAGGGCTCCGTCATCTTGCGCAATCCCAAGGGCGTGGATGTGCTGGCCTCGGTGAAGAACATCCCTGTGGCGGACTGGTATGTAGCTGGTCAGCTGCCGACCGCAGAGGCCTTTGCCCCGATTCACGACATGCAGCAGCGCATGCTGCTGGTCACGATCCTGCTCACCCTGATCGCCGGCGGACTGACGTGGTGGATGCTGCGGCAGCAACTGGCGCCGATCGCCGCCGCCGCCGCCGCCCTGGATGCCCGCCCGGGGCATGGCTTGGTACCCGAACCGCTACCCATGACCAGGCAGGATGAAATCGGGCAATTGATCGGCAGCTTTAACAGCCTGCTGGATGCGCTGCGGAGGACCGTAAAAGATCTGGGAGAAACACAGCGTATTGCCCATGTCGGGAGTTGGCATCTGGGCCTGGCAACCCATCAGGTGGTTTGGACGGAAGAGCTCTACAAGATGTATGGGTTCGATCCATCGCTTCCTGTTCCGCCCTTTACCGAGCACATGAAACTGTTCACCCCCGAAAGCTGGGAGAGGCTGTCCTCGGCCCTGGCTCGTACCCGAGAGACTGGCGTTCCCTACACGCTCGAACTGGAAACTGTGAGGAAAGACGGCAGCAAGGGATGGGTATGGATGCAGGGCGAAGCCGAAGTCGATTCGGCAGGCAAAACGGTGGGCCTCTGGGGCGCGGCGCAGGACATCACCGAACGTAAGCGGGCCGAGGAGGACACCCGTCTTGCTGAAGCCCGTTTTCGGGTCATCATTGATGTATCCCCTATCCCATTCGCGCTCAACGATTCAGCGCTCAACATTACCTACCTCAACAGCGCTTTCACTCAAGCATTCGGTTACGACCTAAAGGATATTCCGACGGTGGAAGCCTGGTGGCCTCGGGCCTATCCGGACGAAATGTATCGCCAGGAGGTCGCAAAAGAGTGGTTGTTGCGTCTTGACGTGGCAAAGCGCGATGCCAAACCATTCGAGCCGATGGAAGTGAAAATCCGCTGCAAGGATGGCCGCGAACGAACCGTGCTGGCAACGGCTACGCCGCTGCTATCGTCTTTCGAAGATCTCCATATCGTGACGCTCTACGACATCACCGAACGCAAGCAGACGGAGTCGCTCCTGCAGGAACAACTTGACGAACTGCACCGCTGGCAGAAGGCGATGCTCGGTCGCGAGAGCCGCGTCATTTCCATAAAGCAGGAAGTCAACGAACTGTTGGCCCGGTCCGGCCAGCCGCCGCGCTATGCGGATCAGCTGCCGGCTGACCGCGTTCCCGAAGCCGGTCAGACCCCGGCGCGGCCGGGCGGAGGTAACGCATGAACCTCCAAAGCCCCGACGGCGCGCTTCCCGCCGGCCGCGATGACGTCGTGCTTGAAGCCAGAATCTGCCTGGCCTTGACGGAGCTGCTGCCGGCTTTGTCGGTTGCCGGCAGTATTGAAGCACTGCTCGGCTTTGCAGCGGACGACTATCTGTCGGCACGTATTTCCCTGAAGCAACAAATTCACCCCGACGACACCGACGTTGCCGGGATGCTTTTTTCGTCTGGCGATCCCGGCACCTCCGGCAGCTTCAATATTCGGCTCAGGCATGCCAATGGCCGCATTCGCTGCATCAGTGGGCAATACCGCAAGGAGTCCGGACCAGAGGGCCTGGTGCTCGATTTGCTGCTGCAGGACGCGAAGACTTTGAAGCGAACGATGTCTGACGCTTCCTCGATGGTCAATTTCAGGGCCATGATGGAAAACACCGACGACTACATCTATTTCAAGGATCGCAATCACGTTTTTACCGGGGCCAGCCAGACGCTGGTGTCACTCTGCGATCCTGCCGAGCACTGGACCGATCTGGTCGGCCAGACAGACTACGACGTCTTTCCCGAAGCCTATGCGGACATCTATTACCGGCTTGAAAAGCAGATTTTCTCCGGCACGCCGGTGGCCCACGAGATCCAGAAGACCCTGACCAAGGACGGCAGAAAAGGCTGGATAGATAACCGCAAGTATCCGATCCGGGACGAACACGGCGACATCATCGGCCTCTACGGTATCGCCCGCGACATCACCGAGCGCAAGCTGGCGGAAGAACGACAGGCACAGAGTAACGAATTGCTCGTCAACCTCGCCCGGTTGGTCCCCAGCGCCATCTACCAGTATCGGCTCTACCCAGACGGGCGTTCGGCATTTCCGTATGCCAATCCCGGCATCACCGACATCTATGAGGTTACGCCCGAAGAGGTACGGGAGGATGCGACGCCGGTGTTCGAACGGTTGCATCCGGAGGACGCGCATCGCGTCGGCCAGCTGATCCTGGAATCGGCGCGGACGTTGGAGGAGTTCTACTGCGAGTTCAGAGTCGTACTTCCGCGGCAGGGACTGCGCTGGCGCTGGTCGCAGGCGCACCCGGTACGGATGGCCGATGGCGGCACGCTCTGGCACGGCATCATCTCGGACATCACCGAGCGCAAGGATGCCGCCCTCAAACTGACCGAAAGCGAGTCCCGGCGCCTTGCCGAAATGAGCGCGGCCCTCGAAGTCCAGCATCAGTCGTCCCGCGCGGCCTTGAGCCTGATGGAAGACGCTCTTGCCGCCCAGAAGCAGGCAGAGGAAAGCGAAGCGACACTGCGCAAGCTGTCGCTCGCCATTGAGCAGAGTTCGCAAAGCATCGTGATCACCAAACTCGACGGCGCGATCGAATACGTCAATGAAGCCTTCATGCAAATTACCGGCTATTCCCTCGATGAGTTGATCGGGAAAAATCCTCGCGTCCTGCAGTCAGGCCATACGCCACCGGAAACCTACACCGCGATGTGGGCAGCCCTGACGCAGGGGCATCCATGGAAGGGCGAACTCATCAATTGCAGGAAAGACGGCACAGAATATGCCGAGTTCGCCATCATCACGCCGTTGCGCCAGCCGGACGGAACGATCAGCCACTTTGTGGCGGTAAAGGATGACATTACCGAGAAGAAGCGCTTGGGCGTTGAACTGGAAAGACACCGCTATCACCTCGAGGACCTGGTGACGCAGCGCACGGCGGAACTGACCGCGGCACGGCGGCAAGCCGAAGCCGCCACCATCGCCAAGAGTACCTTCCTGGCCAACATGAGCCACGAGATCCGCACGCCGATGAACGCCATCATCGGCCTCACCCACCTGATGCAACGCGCGGGCGCCACACCGGATCAGGCGGAGCGGCTGACCAAGATCGACAACGCGAGCCGGCACCTGTTGTCGATCATCAACGACATTCTCGATCTTTCCAAGATCGAGGCGGGCAAACTGCGGCTGGAGGATTCCGATTTCAACCTCTCGGCCGTCCTCGACAACGTCGCTTCGATCATCTCCCCCGCGGCCCAGGAGAAGGGCCTCGCGGTCGAGATCGACCGCGACTCGGTACCGGCCTGGCTGCGCGGCGATGCGGTGCGGCTGCGCCAGGCCTTGCTCAACTTCGCCGGCAATGCCGTCAAGTTCACCGATCAAGGTCGGGTCAGGCTGAGCGCCCTGCTCCTGAAAGACGACGACGAAGGACTTCTGGTGCGATTCACGGTCGCGGACACCGGCATCGGCATCACGCCGGAAGCCAGGCAACGCTTGTTCCAGGCCTTCGAACAGGCCGATCCCTCGACCACGCGCAAATACGGTGGCACCGGCCTCGGGCTCGCCATCACCCGACAGCTGGCGCACATGATGGAAGGAGAAGTCGGCGTCGATAGCACGCCGGGTAAGGGCAGCAGCTTCTGGTTCACCGCCCGCCTGCAGCGTGGCCACGGCGTCATGTCCTCCGACACGGTCGAAACCGGGATCGATGCCGAGACGCAGCTGCGCCGGCAGTCCCCCGGCAAGTGGCTGTTGCTCGCCGAAGACAACCCGATCAATCGCGAAGTGGCGCTGGAACTGCTGCACGGTGTGGGCCTGGCCGTCGATACGGCCGAGGACGGCCGGCAGGCGGTGGAGAAGGCAGCGGCCCGCGATTACGACCTGGTCCTGATGGACATGCAGATGCCAGAGATGGATGGCCTCGAAGCCACCCGCGCCATCCGCAAGTTGCCCGGCTGGGAATCCCGACCGATCCTGGCGATGACGGCCAATGCCTACGACGATGATCGCCAGGCCTGCACGGACGCCGGGATGGATCGCGAGTTCAAATTCGAAGTGCAACTCTGATTAACGGGTTGGGTGGGCGAGATGCGCTAGCATCCGAGCCCCTCGACCGCCAAGTCAAAGTTGCCCGGAATGAAATACACACATCTCACCCAAGACGAACGGTACCAGA
>CAJBYR010000029.1 GCA_903959855.1 uncultured beta proteobacterium | reverse complement strand
GCAGCGTGGGCAGGTCGATCACGCCCAGGGCGCGCAGCTTGGCCGCGTCCTCGGTCTTGTGTTCCTTCATCGCGTCGCAGGTGCGGGCGATGATGCGCGCGATGCCCGATTCGCCCACGAACATGTGGTGCGCCTCCTCGGTCAGCATGAAGCGGCAGGTGCGCGACAGCGGATCGAAGCCGGATTCGGCGAGCGCGGCCAACTGGTACTTGCCGTCGCGGTCGGTGATGAAGGTGAACATGAAGAAGGAGAGCCAGTCCGGGGTCTTCTCGTTGAACGCGGTGAGGATACGCGGATTGTCGGCGTCGCCCGAGCGGCGCGCGAGCAGGGCCTCGCCTTCCTCGCGGCCGTCGCGGCCGAAGTGGGCGTGCAGCAGGTAGACCATGGCCCAGAGGTGGCGGCCTTCTTCCACGTTCACCTGGAACAGGTTGCGCATGTCGTAGAGCGAGGGGCAGGTCAGGCCGAGGTGGCGCTGCTGCTCGACCGAGGCGGGCTCGGTGTCGCCTTGCGTGACGATCAGGCGGCGCAGGTTGCTGCGGTATTCGCCCGGGACTTCCTGCCAGGCGGCTTCGCCCTTGTGCGCGCCGAAATTCACCTTGCGGCCTTCCTCGGCGGGGTTGAGGAAGATGCCCCAGCGGTAGTCGGGCATCTTGACGTAGTCGAAGTGCGCCCAGCCGGCGGGATCGACGCTGACCGCGGTGCGCAGGTAGACGTCGAAGTTCTGGGAATCGTCGGGACCCATGTCCTTCCACCAGTTGATGAATTCGGGCTGCCAGTGCTCGAGGGCGCGTTGCAGGGTCTTGTTGTCGTTGAGGTGGACGTTGTTGGGGATTTTCTGTGAGTAATCGATGCTCATGGGTTTCTCCTGATTGGGGGGAGGGGGTTTGGTTTTATCGGAACGCTCAGACGCGTTCCCAGTTGAATCTGGCCTTGTTGCCGCTGCCGAAGACCTTCAGCGCGCCGCCTTCGCCGGTGGCGTTGGGGCGGATGAAGATCCAGTTCTGCCAGGCCGAGAGGCGGCCGAAGACACGGGTTTCCATGGTTTCGCCGGGGCCGAAGCGCAGGTTGGCTTCCATGCCGGTCAGCGCGTCGGGCGAGAGGCTGGCGCGTTCTTCGAAGACGATGCGGATCTCGTCGTCCCAGTCGAGGTCGTCCGGCGTCGCGGTGACGAGGCCGAGTGCCAGCGCGGCGGCGGCGCCCAGCGGCTTGCCGCTTGCGGCCTTCGCGGCGGCGATCGGGCCTTCTTCGCCGTAGAAGCGCGCACCGATGCGGTACTGCCCATTGACCATCGGGTAGTCGCCGAAATTCATCGCCGAGAGTGTGACCTGGCCTTCTTCGGCGGGCGCGTCTGGCAGCGCCAGCATGTAGCTGCGGTCAGCGGCGAACAGCAGTTCGGCCAGGGTGCCGGCGAAGCAGGAGTCGCGTTCGACCAGTGCGATCAGCGTGCGCGAGGTGACGTCCAGGCGTGCCAGGGTACGGCGCAGCATGCCGATGGTTTCGCGCACGAACCAGTGGCCGCGGTTGGCGTCCAGCGCGGCATCGGCGGCCAGGGCGTGGGCGGCGTCGCCGCTGGTCTTGAGCACCCAGGTGCCGATTTCGAGGTCGTTGGTGCGCAGCATCAGGATGGCGTCGTCCAGTTCGCGCGCCATCTGCAGCGGCCACCAGGAAGCGCCGGCGGCGACGATGCCGTCGATGTTGCCGGCGACGGCCGACTTGGGAGCGCTGACGGTCAGCGTGGCGCGGCGCGCGGCGCGGTCGATGGTGACGTCAACCGTTTCGTAGTGGTAGCCGGCTTCGTCGATGCTGCGCTTGACCGGCGTCAGTGCGATGCCCTTGGCGTCTGAGGGGCGGTCACTTTTGGCGGCCAGTTCGGTGGCGCGCTGCTTCACCTTTTCGGCGAAGACCTGCGGTTTGGCAAAGTCGTCGATCAGGCGCCATTCCTTGGCGCGCTGGGCGCGGATGCCTTCGGTCAGGGTGCAAAAGATGTCGGCGTGGTCGCGCCGCACGCGGCGCTTGTCGGTGACGCGGGTGAGGCCGCCGGTGCCGGGCAGCACGCCGAGCAGCGGCACTTCGGGCAGGCTGACGGCCGAGGAGCGGTCATCGACCAGCACGATCTCGTCGCAGGCCAGCGCCAGTTCGTAGCCGCCGCCGGCGGTGGTGCCATTGCAGGCGGCGATGAACTTGAGCCCGGAGAAACGGCTGGAATCCTCGATGCCGTTTCGCGTCTCGTTGGTGAATTTGCAGAAGTTCACCTTCCAGGCGTGGGTCGAGAGGCCGAGCATGAAGATGTTGGCACCGGAGCAGAAGATGCGCTCCTTGCCGGAGGTGACGACTACCGTCCGCACCTCGGGATGCTCGAAACGCACGCGCTGCAGCGCGTCGTGCAGTTCCATGTCCACGCCGAGGTCGTAGGAGTTGAGCTTGAGCTTGTAGCCCGGCTTGATGCCGGCGTCTTCATTGATGTTCAGCGTCAGCGTGGCGATGGCGCCGTCGCAGGCCAGCTTCCAGTGCTTGTACTGCTCGGGGCTTGTGTCGTAGGTGATCACGGGCCTTGCGGTCTCGGGGCTGTTCATGGGGTTCTCCGTTGCGGGTCTTATCCGGGGGGGGGGGTCAGGTGGTGGGGGTGACGGTTTGACGCAGTAGCGCGAGGCATTCCTCTGGCGTGCGGCCGGTGGTGTCGAGCGTGAAATCGGCCTTGCTGTATAGCGATTCGCGGGCGACGAGGATACGGCGCATGTCTTCCATGGCTTCGGCGCTGCCTTCCATGGGACGCAGGTCGCCCTGGGCGACCACGCGCGACATGTGCTCCTCGGGGCTGGCCTTGACCCAGACCGTGTAGCAGTTCATCAGCAGCAGGTTGAAGGTCTCGGCCTCCGAGACAATGCCGCCGCCGACGGTGATCACCGCGGCCTCGTGCTGGGCGACGATGCTTTCCAGGCAGCGGCGCTCCAGGCGGCGGAAACCGGGCTGGCCATAAAGCATGAAGATCTCGTTCAGGTTCATGCCGGCCTCGGTCTCGATGGCGCTGTTGATTTCGACGAAAGGCGTGCCGAGTTCAACTGACAGGGCGCGACCCAGGGTGGACTTTCCGGCGCCACGCAGGCCCACCAGGGCGATGCGGCGGCGGCGCGAGGCGTCTTCCTTGCCGAATTCGCGCATCAGGCAGAGCAGGGCATCTTCGAGGCGGTTGGGTGAGAGCTGTTCGAGGAAGCGCTGGATCAGGCGGTAATCGGTCGACTCCTGCTGCGTTTCCAGCATCTCCATGAGCGAGAAGCCCAGGGCAGTGCTGATGTGGCGCAAAACCATGATGGAGGGGTTGGTTTCGCCGTTCTCGACCTGGGCCAGGTAGCGCTCGGATACGGCGGCGTTAAGCGCCAGCGCCTTGCGCGAAATGCCACGCCGGGCGCGGCCTTCACGGACCCGCATGCCGAGCGAGCGGATGAATTCGGCATCGGCGGTTTCATCGTGGAGGGTTGGCGCGGCGGCGGTGTGGTCCTTGGTCTTGGTATCCATTTGGCTTGTCCCTCGCTGGGTGAGTAGCGACGGTACATGCACTATAGTGCATGCTTTTGATAAATGTCAACTGTTTTCCACTTAATGAAACGCTAATTTAGCTTGAAAAGTTTATTAAAACCATATGGAACAATATGTTGAGCAAATTGCTGGTTGTGGCACAATACTGCATGACGGTATTGACAGGGTGGTTTCCGGTGCCCATACTTCGCTGCAGATGTGCAGTATGGTTCAGGCAAGGAACAATAGTTCCGCTCTTATCAGGAAGCACCGATACGCGGCAACCCTCGCGGCGGATCGACAACAAAGGAGGCAGCAATGGCTGATGTTTTGTTCGACCAGTTCAAGAACTGGTATGAGAAGCGCCACGATTACGCCCGAGACTGGAAAGTGCGCACGGGCGGACAAGTGGTGGCCACGATGTGCACCTATACCGCGGAAGAGTTGCT
>CAJBYR010000028.1 GCA_903959855.1 uncultured beta proteobacterium | reverse complement strand
GGAAACTGAGGGGAAACTGAGGGGAAACTGAGGGGAACTGAGCGCCCAAGCCGGCCACGCCCTGCGTAGATGGTAATTCGTCCTGATTCGATCGCAATGCAGCCGGGCAAGCTACGACTCATCGCCCCCGCTGCGGTTCGCAACCTGCGGATGGAAAGCACCCTTGTGCAAAATCACCGTCCCGTCCGCCTTTCGCAGGTAGCTGTCGGGGCTGGCGGAGTCGGACTGTTCATTGAATTCAACGCGAACGCGATACGCCCCGGCATTCCATGCAGATTCCCATAGGTCAAAGAACTGCATGTCTTCGCCAACCAGGATGAAAGTCCCCGGCCAGGTTGACCGGCTGCGCTCATTCCAGAAGGTCTCGACATTCTCGAGCGCACACCACCACGCCTCCAGTTCTTCCGGAAGCAAATCCGGAAGCCAAAGCCATTCTTCGCAATACAGGCCATCAACGAGCGGAACCACGAGTTCCACGCCACATCTGCGCAGGATTTCCGCGCGCATCTTCTTAGTCAATACAGTTGCCTTACCGATGCATACCCGAGAGTGCGCTATTTTCCCCGTTTGGCTTCGCGCTGCGAAAGCTCTTCCCAGCGCTCGCGCCATTCGTTGAGTTCCTCATCTTCAAGCTGAAGTTGCAAGGCAACGGCATCGAGCGATTCGATCTTTTCATTCTCGATCCTGCGTGCCAGTTTTCCACGCATGCGTGAAAACAATCGTTCTGCATCTTCACGGCTGAGAGATGCTGCTCTTTCGAGGTATTCCGGCGAGGCAGATTTGATTTTCATGCTTGAGATCCTGTTGGTTTGTTGGTCATCGAGGCGCAGTTCCTAGTTAGGGCGCCTGTTTATACCCTATTTCCGCCCGCTGATTGTTACAGCCCAAGCGCGGTGAAGACTTGAAAACCGGTTCAAAAAACGATCAGTGGCTTTTTGCGGGTCGAAACTCGCCACACCAGGACTGCCGGTGCACCAAGGGCCTGAATGCATAGCCATGAGTTATGCGACAGTTTTGTTACCGGGGTGTGACAGCGCCAGATTTTGTTCCCGGTCGAGGTACCCAGGCCTGCAACAAGAATCGAGCATGACTGTCATCGGGCTGTCAATTCCGCTACATAAGCTTGCAGTCTTTCGATACGGCCGCGCCAGACCATGTTTGCCCCACTTCCATGAGTGCCCCCGCAGCAAGTTTCTTCGGCAGGTATCGTCTGCTGCTGGCTGGCATAGCGGTGTTTTTCGTGCTTTCCACCGGCATCTTCGGGCTCAATTACGTTCTGTCCGTTCAAATTGCCAGCGACGGTTCGCGCATCCGCGACAGCGGGTCGATCCGCGGCCTGACCCAACAGCATGCAAAAGCCATTTTCTCGCTCTCGCGCGAAAGTTCGGCCGGCGAAATGATACAAACCAGCCAGGCGCAGATTTCCGAAAGCTCGGCTGCGCTGGAAGAAGCCCTCGCCAGATCGCTGACAAGTGCGCGCCGGGCGAACGTTGCCGCCGAGCTGGAACTGCTTGCCAAATTCGAAAAATTCTGGCGGCCGCTGGCAGATGCCACCAAGCTGGTCGATAGCCGACCGGACCCCGATGCCGGTGACATCGCGGCCGCGCTCAACCGATCAAACGCCAACAACGTGCGCCTCATGCAAATGGCCGACGATCTGACCCAACTGATCGAGAGCGCCGCGGCGGCGCGTGGCCGCAACCTGACACTGATCCAGACTGTCGCCATCGTGCTGGCATCGATCAATTTCCTGTTCATCGTCATCTACACCCTGCGCAGCCTGCGGCGCAGCGACGATCTGGCCGAACAGGCACGGCGCGAAACCGAGCAGATCATGGCCACGGTGCGCGAAGGCCTGTTCCTGGTCGACCGGAATGGCTCGGTCGGCAGCCAGCGCTCGCGGTTTCTCGAAAAGGCATTCCCCCAGCCCTTGCCACCGGGCAGCCACTTTCTTGATGTACTGGCACCGATGGTTACCACCGAAACGATCAAATCGGCCCGCGAATATATTGGCCTCCTGTTCAACAAGCGCGTCAAGGCGTCGCTGCTGAAATCGCTGAATCCTCTGAACCGCGTCGAAATCGTCGATGCGAGCGATAGTGCAAAGCCCTCGGTCCACCTCAGTTTCGACTTCAGTCCGGTTTTCAGCAGCGGCGAGGAAAGCGTCACAGCGCTGCTGGTAAGCGCAGTCGACATCACGCAGCAGGTAACGCTGGAACGGGAACTTGAACTGGCCGAGGAGCGCGCCCAGAATGAAATGCGCCTGCTGGTAAGCATTCTCGAAAACGATCCCGCCGTGGTCAGCACCTTCATTGCCAGTGCCATGGTCAGCCTTGGATCAATCAATGAGGAACTGCGCGACATCAAGTCCGGGCCTGGCAGTTACAACATGCTGATCAACCGGATTTTCCGCTCGGTGCACTCGGTGAAGGGCGAAGCGGCTGCACTCTCGCTGGAGACGATCTCCGGGCGGGCCCATCAGTTCGAGGAAACCCTCAGCGGACTGCGCAAGCGCCTCGATCTGCGCGGCGAAGACCTGATTGCCGTGGCAACCAACATCGGCCAGCTGCTCGAGGAATTGTCCAAGGTCCGGTCGATTGTCGAACGCATCGGCGCTTACGGCACCGAAACAGCCCGCGAAGGCAACGCAGTGGAGGAAGACATCCATCACACCCTGCAGCGAATCCAGCGCCTTACGCTGGCCGTGGCGGCGGACCTGGGCAAACGGGTACGGGTCGAAACCTCGGTATCGCCGCTGGGCCCGCTACCCGATTCCTTCCGCCGCCTGATCAACGAAGGCCTGCCGCAACTGGTGCGCAATGCCGTCGCCCATGGCATCGAGCCGTCGACCGAACGCATCAAGTCCGGCAAGCCCGCCGAGGGCCAGGTTCGCATCGAAGTCCGTCATGGCGAGGCGGGCGGACTTGAACTGGTGGTGACTGACGATGGCCGCGGCATCAACCCGATCGACCTGCGCCACAAGCTGGTGACAACCGGCCGTTTCAACGCCCAGGACATCGCCGCCATGACGGATCGCGAGGTGGTGGGTACCATTTTCCAGCCCGGCGTCTCGACCATTGATGTAGCCCACGAGCACGCGGGGCGCGGTGTCGGACTCGACCTG
>CAJBYR010000027.1 GCA_903959855.1 uncultured beta proteobacterium | reverse complement strand
CGCGAGAAGCTGCTGCACATGGAAGACAAGCTGCACAGCCGCGTCGTCGGCCAGGACGAGGCCGTGCGCCTGGTGTCGGACGCCATCCGCCGCTCGCGCGCCGGACTGTCGGAGGAAAGCCGGCCGTATGGGTCGTTCCTGTTCCTCGGCCCCACCGGCGTGGGCAAGACCGAGCTGTGCAAGGCGCTGGCCGAATTCCTCTTCGACGCCGAAGACCACCTGATCCGCATCGACATGAGCGAGTTCATGGAGAAGCATTCCGTCGCCCGCCTGATCGGTGCGCCGCCGGGATACGTCGGCTACGAGGAAGGCGGCCACCTGACCGAACAGGTGCGGCGCAAACCCTACTCGGTGATCCTCTTCGACGAAGTGGAAAAGGCCCATCCGGACGTGTTCAACGTGCTGCTGCAGGTGTTGGACGACGGCCGCATGACCGACGGCCAGGGCCGCACGGTCGACTTCAAGAACACCGTGATCGTCATGACCTCAAATCTGGGCAGCCAGATGATCCAGCAGATGGCCGGCTCGGATTACCAGGTGGTGAAGATGGCCGTGATGGGCGAGGTCAAGACGCATTTCCGCCCGGAGTTCGTGAACCGCATCGACGAGATCGTGGTGTTCCACGCGCTCGACGAAAAGAACATCGCCGGCATCGCGAAGATCCAGCTCAAGTACCTGGAAAAGCGCATGGCGAAACTCGATATGACGCTGGAAGTTTCCGATCCGGCGCTGGCCTTGCTGGCCGAGGCCGGCTTCGACCCGGTGTTCGGCGCGCGGCCGCTCAAGCGGGCGATCCAGGAGCGCATCGAGAACCCGCTGTCGCGGCTGATCCTCGACGGCACCCTGGGCCCGAAGGACCGCGTCAAGGTCGGGGTGACGAAGGGGCAGCTCAGCTTTACCAAGGCTTGAAAGCCGCGTGGCTCCGGCGTAGTATAACAACCGTTATAACTCCGCTGGAGCCCGCCATGCACATCCTCAAACTCACCCAGATCGGCAATTCCGTCGGCGTCATCTTCCCCAAGGAAGTGCTGGCCAACCTCAAGCTGGAAAAGGGCGATTCGATCTTCATTACCGAGACGCCGGACGGGTATGTCGTGACTCCGCACGACCCGGCCTTCGAGCAGCAAATGACTGAAGCGCAGCGCATCATGAAGAAGCGTCGCGCGGCGCTGCGCGAACTGGCGAAGTGAGCGACTGGGTATGGGTCATGCGCAGCGTGGTGATCGCTGCGCACCATGAGCAATTGGCCGAGCACGGCGGTGCGGCGGGCGTCCGCGACGCCGGCTTACTGGATTCCGCGCTGGCACGCCCTGAAAATCTCGTCGCCTACGGCGACCCTGACGCCGCGGCGCTCGCTGCCTCGTACGGATTCGGCATCGTCCGCAACCATCCTTTCGTGGACGGCAACAAGCGCGCCGCGCTGATCGCAACCGAATTGTTTCTCGCCCTCAACGGCTTCGACCTGATCGTCGACGATGCGGAATGTGTGCTTGTTGTCCTGGCCCTTGCCGCAGGCGAACTCAAGGAAGAGGAATTCGCCGCCTGGCTTCGCGGCCACATCGAACCACGTCAGCCCAAGGCCTGATCAGGCGGTTTCGGCGGCCTTCCACGCCGCCACCCGCGGATCCATGAAATGCCGCCAAAGCGGCGGCAGCAGCGCCAGCAGCACCAGCGAGGCATAGCCGGTCGGCAACTGAGGCGCATCGTCGTGATGGCGCAGGACCTGGTAGCGGCGCGCAGCGAAGGCGTGGTGGTCGGAGTGGCGCTGCAGGTTCAGCAGCGCCAGGTTCGACAAATGGTGGCTGTCGTTCCACGAATGGCGCGGCGTCACCCGCTCGTAGCTGCCATCCGGGCGCCGGCGGCGCAGCAGGCCGTAGTGCTCGATGTAGTTCACCAGTTCCAGCAGTGTGATCGCGACCAGCGCCTGCAGCGCGAAGAAGGCCAGCCCGGCCCACCCCAGCCAGGCCATCATGCCGGCCGCAAACAGCAGCGTCAGTCCGTGCCACAGATACATTTCGTTGCGCCAGTGCCAGGCCGGCAGGCCGCGCGCCCGCAGGCGCGCGCCGGCCAGCTGCCAGGCGCGCACCGGGTTCAGCAGCAGGGAGCGCAGCAGGAAGGCATAGGCCGATTGCCCCAGGCGCGCCGTCGAGGTGTCGCGCGGCGTGGCGACATCGACGTGGTGACCGAACACGTGCTCAACCTTGAAGCCGCCGTAGGCAACGAGCGACAGAAGCACGCCGCCGGCATTGCGCTCCAGCGCCGTCGGCTTGTGGATCAGTTCGTGCGCGTAGGTGATGCCGATCGCGCCGCCGACGATGCCGACCGAGATGCCGAGCCCGAGGGCGGCACCCGGACTGGTCGCGAACAGGGCTATGAAAGTGGGGCCGGCCCAGAGCAGCATCGCTCCGTAAGCCGGGAGGGCGAAGAGCGGCAGCAGCTTGTAGCCGGGATCCGCCGCGAGGCCTGCTTCGTTCTCGGGCGAGGGATTGCGCGTGTCGAGTCCGATCCAGGTATCGAGCAACGGGAATACAACGAACACCCAGAACGGCGTCAGCAGGTTGTACAGCCAGGCCGGGCCAATGGCATTCCCCAGCCACCACCCGATGATGGGCAGGCTGAGGAACTGCAGCAGGATGAACCAGGCCCGGCGGCGGTCAAAGGGGGTGGAAGCCATCCCGCCAATGTAGCACCGTCGCCGGCGATGTCCCCGGAGTTCAGCTGCCCTTCGGGTTGCCGCGACCGCTGCTCCACCCGGCGTGCCGGCCGTTGTTGCCCTGGCTGGTGTTGGTCGATGGCGTCGAACTGGTGGGGCGCGTGCCTTGCCAACTGGCGGGTTGAACGGCGCGATCGTGGCGTGCCTCGCTCCGGTGTTGGATGGCCGCCGGGTGCTCCTGGCTTGTCCTGTTCCACGAGCCGAGACGCTCCTGATTCCATCCGGCGCGACGGTAATCGCTGCCGTGATTGCGGTGGTCGCTCATATCCTGGCGCCGCTCGCGCAGGTCATGGCGCAGTTTGGCGCGGTCGCGATTGATCTCGGCCACGTCCTGGCGAATCTCCCTGCGTTCGCGGTACATGCCGGCAACGTCCCCGTTGGCGCGGGCGCGCGCATAGTCGGCGCGGTCGCGTTCAAGTTCGCGATAGTCGCTGCGCAGTTCCTGGCGATCCTTGCGGATTTCGCGGTTGTCCTGGCGGATTTCGCTGCCCCAGCCCTGCGCCTGTGCCGTGCTTGCGCCCAGTGCCAGCAACGCGATTGCAATCAGCCTGGCTTGCAGTGTGTTTCGCTTCATGGTCCTTCTCCTCGTGGTTTCGGACGGCGCCCATGCGTCGTCCATGAAGCGAATCTTGGCGAGGGCCTTTCGCTGAGTCTGTGAGCAAGTGTCAGTGAATATGTCGGCGCGGGATATCGGTTAGCATCGGCCGATGCCCGACACCCGCCCGATCCGCGCCGATGCGGCAGTGATTGCGCTGGTTGGCGTCGCCCACGCCACCTCGCACCTGTTTCATCTTTTGTTACCGCCGCTGTTCCCCTTGCTGATGCCGGACTTCGGCTTCGGCTACACCGAAGCCGGCTTCCTGATGACGGTCTTCTTCACGATCTCGGGCGTGGGCCAGGCACTGGCGGGCATCGTCGTCGATCGCTATGGCGCACGCCGGGTATTGATGGCCGGTGTGGGCATGCTCGCCGCCTCGGGCCTGGCACTGGCGGCCGCCACCAACTACTGGATGCTGGTGCTGGCGGTGGCCGTGGCCGGTGTCGGCAACTCCGTGTTCCATCCGGCCGATTTTTCGCTGCTGAACAAAAAGGTGTCCCCGTCGCGCCTGGGCTATGCCTTTTCGGTGCATGGGCTTTCGGGCAACCTCGGCTGGGCCATCGGCGCCGCGATCTCGGGCACGGCCCTGGCCTGGGCTGGCTGGCGCGGCGCCGGCATTGCCGCTGCGCTGGTCGCCATGGCGACCGTGGCCGCCTTGCAGCGTGCGCGTCCCTTGCTCGACGACGACAGGCCGAGAGTCGGCGCTGGCGCCACGGCGAGCGGAACCGTGTTCGGCTTCCTCGGCCTGCCCGCGATCTGGCTGGCCTTCCTGTTCTTCCTGCTGATCACCGCAGCCTTCGGCGGACTACAAAGTTTTTCGGTGCCGGTGCTGGGTGGCTTGTACGGCATTTCCGCGGCGGCTGGCGTGGCGGCCCTGACCGGCTACCTGCTGGGTTCGGCGGGGGGCATGGTGGCCGGCGGCTTCATCGCCGTGCGCGTGCATGCCCACGATCGCACTGTCGGTGCCGCGCTGATCGGCGCCGCCGTGTTCGCCATTGCCCTGGCCAGCGGCCTGCCGCCCGCATGGGCGGTTGTTCCGCTGATGGTCGGCATCGGCGTCGGCGTCGGGCTGGCCGGCCCCTCGCGCGACCTGCTGGTGCGCCGCGTCGCCACCGAATCGATTGCCGGTGGCAAGGAATCGCCGGCCTTCGGTCGTGTCTATGGCTTCGTCTATTCGGGCCTCGACGTCGGCCTTGCTCTGGGGCCGCTGGCCTTCGGCATGCTGCTCGATGCCGGTGGGCGCGACGGCGTGCTGCCCGGGGTCGCGCTGCTGCAGATCCTCGCCGTGGTGACGGTGCTGGCGATGGGGCGGCGTGTCGTCCCGCGCCCGGTCAAATCTTCGTAGCCCGTCCCGCCCAGTAGGGTTCGCGCATTTCGCGCTTGAGCGTTTTGCCTGCGGCGTTGCGCGGGAAGGCGTCGAGGATGGTGACTTCCCGCACGCGCTGGTAGCGGGCGGCGACGCGTTCGTTGATCCAGTCGCGCAATTCATCCGCCGTGGCGCCAGCGCCGACTTTCAAGACGATTGCGGCAAGCGGCGTTTCGCCCCAGGTGTCGTGCGGCACGCCGAACACCGCCACCTCGGCCACCTCGGGGTGGCGACTGGCGACGTCCTCGACGTCGCGAGGATAGACCTTGACGCCGCCGGAGTCGATCATGTCCTTCTTGCGGTCGACCAGGTAGAGGTAGCCTTCGTCATCAAGGTGGCCGATGTCGCCGCTGAAAATCCAGCCGTCGCGGACGGTCTGCCCGGTCAACTCCGGCTTGCCCCAATAACCCTGCATGGCCATGGGTCCGCGGCCGATGATCTCGCCGGCCTGCCCGGGCGGCAGATCACGGCCTTCCTCATCGACGATGCGGATCTCGCTGAAGGCTTGCGGGCAGCCGACCGACCCTGCTTTGCGCACCGCCTCGGTCTTGTCGAGGATGGTGATGAAGCCCTCGGTGAGACCGTAGAGTTCGTGGAAGCGGCCGGGCAGCAGGGTGTTGAGCTGGTCCTTGCGCGCCTGGGCCAGCGGTGCGCCGAGTGAAAGGATCATCTGCAGCGAGGCCAGTTTCGCGGGGTCGAAGGCGGGCGAGTCGAGCAGGGCGATGATCTGCGCCGGCACCACCATGATGTGGGTGACCTTCTCGCGGGCGATGGTTTCGATCATCGCCGTAGCGTCGAACTGGCGCTGCAGGATGTAGGTGGCGCCGAGATGAAAGGCCGGCATCAGGGTGACGAAGGCGCCGTTGAAAACGATGGCGCCGGTGTGCAGCACCACCGATTCGGGTGTCATGCGCCAGGCCGGGCCCAGCAGCAGCGCATAGTTGGCGCGGACGCGGTGGCTGTGCATGATGCCCTTGGGCAGGCCGGTGGTGCCCGAGGTGTACATGATGTTGAACAGGTCGTCGGGGGCGATGTACGCATCCGGCGGCGGGCCTTCTGGCGCGGCGGCGACCCGTCGCGCGTAGCTGCCCCAGGGCGGTGTCTCGGCATCGATCAGCAGCACGCGCGTGGCCGTGAGAGTCGGCAGCTCCGCCAGCACGGCATCAACTACCGGTAGAAGGCTCGTTTGGGTAACGAGGCAGATGGCGCCGGCGTCATTGATCAGGCTGGCGAGGCCGCTGCCGGTCAAGAGCGGCGAAAGCGGCACGATGACGGCGCCGCTGCGGGCGCAGGCCCAATAGAGTTCCAGCAGTTCCAGGGTGTTCGGCAGCAGGGTGGCGACACGCTCGCCTTTTTTGATGCCGAGACCGAGCAGGGCGTGGGCGACGCGATCGACGCGGGCATTGAACTCGCGGTAGTCGAAGCGCAGTTCCTCGAAGACCACCGCCGTGGCTTGCGGCCGGTAGCGGGCATGGTGGGCGAGCAGCGACGAGAGTTGCATGGCGGGGCCGGGTCCGGCTACTTGTTCAGCATTTCCCAGACGCCATCCCAGTCATCGGCGGGCGGGTGCTTGCGATAGAACTGGCAGCGTTCGAGGTAGATCCGGGTCGGTCCGTCCATCGGGTGGGCATCCAGCGCGTCGCTGAAATGACGCTCTGCGCCGAACCAGTCGCGGCGGCGGTAGTGCCGCAGGCCGGTAGAGAAGGCTTCCAGCACCTCCTCGCGATGCGGAAAGCTGTCCTCGGAGTGATGGCCGAGCGCCTCATAGATGGCGACCGGCGTAGCACGTCCGCGCACGCGGATCAGGTCGATCTCGCGGGTCGCCGCGTGGTGCTTTACCGCCGCCCAGGTGGTATCGCAAAGCAGGATGGACGTGCCGTAAAACTTGTTGGCGCTTTCCAGCCGTTCGGCCAGGTTGACGCGGTCGCCGATCACTGTGTACTCCATGCGCTTCATCGACCCGATATTGCCCGCGACGACATTGCCGGTACTGATGCCGACTCCGATGCGGATCGGTTCCGAGCCGCGCGCGATGCGCCGGCGGTTGAGCTGGTGCAGGCCGGTCATCATCTTGTTGCCGACGATCACCGCATTGCTGGCGTCCTCTTCGCTTTGCAGCACCGAACCGAACACGGCCATGATCATGTCGCCGATGTACTTGTCGAGCACGCCGTTGTGGGCGAAGACAATGTCGACCATGTCGGTGAAGTATTCGTTGAGCAGAGCCACCGTCTCCTTGGCGCCGAGGCGCTCGGAAATCGAGGTGAAGCCGCGGATGTCGGAAAACAGCACGCTGACGTCGCGGCCGATGCCGCCGAGTTCTGCCTCGCCGCTTTCCATCAGCTTGTCCACCACCGATTTGCTCATGTAGCGCGACATGGTGTTGCGCAGGCGCTTCTCGCGGGTGATGTCCTCCATCATCAGCATGTAGCCGATGGGCTCGTCGCGCATGCTGGTCAATGGCACGGTGACCAGATTGACCGATACGGCTTCGCTGCCTTCGATGACGAGGTCGGTATCGATGGTGATGTCGGTGCGGCCGGAATCCCGCACCTTGGCCAGGCTGTTCACCACCCAGCGGTTGCGACCGGGGAAGAGTTCGTCGAGTTCGCGTCCGACCAGGTCTTCCGCGCCCCTGCGCAGGATGCGCGCCGCCGCGCCGTTGACCTTGCGCACCACGCCGGCCGCGTCGAGAGTCAGCACGGCGTTGTTCATGGAATGGAGGATGGCCTCGTTGTAGTTGCGCTCGGCGCGCACTTCCTCGAACAGCTGGGCGTTTTCGATGGCCACTGCGGCCTGGGCGCAGAAGGCGCGCAGGCGCCGTTCCTCGGCGGGACCGAAGGGGCCGCCGCGTCGATTGAGGATCTGCATGACGCCGATCTTGCGCTCGCCGCGGGCGACGATGGGCATGCACAGCATGCTGTGGGTGCGGTAGCCGGTGTGGCGATCGACTTCCTGGTTGAAGCGCGAATCGGCGTAGGCGTCGGCCAGGTTTATGACCTTGCCGTTGCTGAAGCACTCGCCAGCGAGTCCGGCATTGGCCGGAAAGCGGATGCCTTCCGCGGTGATGCCGCCGGCGACGCGCGAGTACAACTCCTCGGCGGCAGGGTCGTAGAGAAACAGCGTGCCGCGGTCGGCGCTCAGAAGCGTGGTCGCGGCTGCCATTATTTTTTCCAGCAGCGGGTCGAGGTGGATCTCGGAGACGATGGAAATGCTGACTTCGAGCAGCATCGCTTCTTCGCGCTGCTGGCGCTCCACCTTCTCGAACAGGCGGGCGTTTTCCAGGGCCGCTGAGGCTTGCAGCGAAAGGCCTTCGAGCAGGCGCTTGTCCTCGGCGTCGAAGTCACCGGAGAGCTTGTTCAGCACCTGGGTGACGCCGATCACCTCGCGCTTCTTGTTGCGGATCGGCACGCAGAGGATGTTGCGGGTGCGGTAGCCGGTCTTGCGGTCGACGTCCTGGTTGAAGCGGGTGTCGGCATAGGCGTCGCCGATGATTTCGGCAGCGCCGCGGGTGAATACTGAACCGGCCACGCCGAGATTGCTGGGAAAGCGGATCTCGCCGATGGTGTCGCCCTGCAACACGCGCGAGAACAGATCGCCGGTCTCGGGGTCGTGGAGGAAGAGCGTGCTGCGGTCGGCGTTGAGCGCTTCGGTGACGACTTCCATCAGGCGCGGGAAGAGCACATCCAGCGAGAGGCTGTCGTTGACCCGGTTGGCGATGTCGGCCAGCGCCGTGGTCCGGCGCAGCATTTCGGTGATGCGGTAGAACAGTTCCGCCTTGCCGCTTTCGTCGAGGCCGTGGAGCAGGCGCTCGATGTCATCCTGGTGCAGGCGATGCTCGAGAATTTCGCGGATGGTTTCAAAGCCGATCAGCATGCGCGACGGGAGCGGAAGGCCTGTGGATACCGGATACAGCTATTGTAACCAGATTCCCTTTGCTGCCAACGGGTTCCGGACGTTTGTGTTCCGGACATTTGACAGCGGCGCCCCGTGGCGCCGGAGCTTCAGCGCATCACCGCGGCGTGGCGCGGGCAGGAAACCAGGTGATCGTTGACCATGCCGGTGGCCTGCATGTGGGCGTACATCACGGTCGGCCCGATGAAGCGGAAGCCGCGGCGCTTGAGTTCCTTCGACATGGCTTCGGCCTGCGGCGTGATCGCCGGAACCTCCGACATGCTGCGCCAGCGATTGACGCGCGGCCGGCCGTCGACGAAGGACCACAGCAACTGATCGAGGCTGCCGCCTTGCTCGTAGAGTTCCAGCGTGGCGCGGGCGTTGTCTATGCTCGCCGCCACCTTCAGCCGGTTGCGCACGATGCCGGCATCGGCCAGCAGGCGGGCGACATCCTTCTCGCCGTAGCGAGCGATCTGTTGCGGATCGAAGCCGTGGTAGGCACGGCGGTAGTTCTCGCGCTTTTTGAGGATGGTGATCCAGGACAATCCGGCCTGGGCGCCTTCGAGGATCAGGAACTCGAACAGCGCGCGTTCATCATGGCAGGGTACGCCCCATTCCTGGTCGTGGTAGGCGACATACAGCGGATCGTCACCGCACCAGGGGCAGCGCGCCGTGTCGTGAGCGCCGACTCCCGCCATCAATTCAGCGTCAGCACACCGCGCTTGAGGCCCGGATCTTCCGGGTGCGCGGAGAGGACGAAGCCGAGGCTGGCGACGAAAGCCAGCATGCGCGAATTCTCGGACAGGAAATCGCCGTGCATGTAGCGCAGGCCGCGGCTCCTGGCGGTGTCGATGATGACGCCCATCAGGCGGCGTGCCAGGCCCTTGCCTTGCCAGTCATCGGCGACGACGATGGCGAATTCGCAGGATTCGCCGTCCGGGTTGGTGGCGTAGCGTGCCACGCCCACTTCCTTTTCTGTGCCGTGGTCGTCAATGGTGGCGACGAAGGCCATCTCGCGGTCGTAGTCGATCTGGGTCAGGCGCACCAACTGTGCCGGCGAGACTTCGCGGATGGTGTTCATGAAACGCATGTAGCGCGCCTCGGCCGAAAGGTTGCGCACGAACTCCTGCTCGATGCGTACGTCTTCGGGTCGTATCGGGCGGATCGTCACGTGCGTGCCATCCTTGGCCTGGTAGCTGGTCTGCAAGTGCGAGGGGTAGGGGTGGATCGCCATGTGGTCATAGCGACCGGCGGTGATCGGCAGGTTGTCGATGGTGATGCGGGCGTCGACCGCGACTGCTGTGTTCTCGTCGACGATCAGCGGGTTGATGTCCATCTCCCTGATCCACGGCAGTTCGCAGACCATGGCCGAGACATTGAGCAGCACGGTCTCGATGGCCTGCATATTGACCGGCGGCATGTTGCGGAATTCGCCGAGTCGCGCCGTGGTGCGGGTTGATGCCAGCATGTCGGCGACCAGCACCGAGTTGAGTGGCGGCAGGGCCACGGCGCGGTCGCTGAGGTGGGTTTCGACGCCGCCGCCGCCGGGACCGAAGACGATGGTCGGGCCGAAGATCTTGTCGCGGACCATGCCGACGACCAGTTCGCGGCCATTGGGCTTCTGGATCATGGGCTCGATGCCAATGCCATTGATGTGCGCATCGGGCCGGTTTTTCTTCACTTCCTCCATGATCTCCAGCCAGGAGTCGCGCACGGCGGCCAGGCTGTTGAGGTTGAGGCGCACACCGCCGGAATCGGCCTTGTGCACGATCTGCGGTGAGTCGATCTTCATCACCACCGGCAGGCCCAGTTCTTCGGCCAGCACCATGGCTTCGGAGGCCGAGCGCGCCACCACGGTCTGGGCGATCGGGATGCGGAAGGCGGCGAGCACCGCCTTCGACTCCATCTCGTTCAAGACCTTGCGCCCTTCCATGAGCGCGGTTTCGATCACCAGTCGCGCCGACTCGAGGCGCGGCGGCGCCTGCTCGGAAATCGAGGGCGGCGACTGCATCAGCAACTGGCGGTTGCGGTAGTAGTTGGAGATGTGGGAGAACAGGTCGACTGCCGGTTCCGGCGTTCTGAAGGTCGGTATCGCTGCGCCCTGAAACAGCTTGCGCGCCTCGCTGACCTGCTCCTCGCCCATCCAGCAGGTCACCAGCGGTTTGTCGGATTGACGCGCGATTTCGATCACGGTGCGTGCCGCCTGGGTGGGATCGGTCATCGCCTGCGGGGTCAGGATGGCCAGCACCCCGTCCACGCCGTCATCGTCGATGCAGGCTTGCAGCGCGGCGCCATAGCGTGCCGGATCGGCGTCGCCGAGGATGTCAATCGGATTGGTGCGCGCGCTGGTGACCGGCAGCTTTTCGCCCAGCTTGGCCAGGGTTGCGGCCGACAACTGGGCCAGCGGAATGCCGATGTCGGCCGCATGGTCGGCGGCCATCACGCCGGGTCCGCCGCCGTTGGTGATGATGGCCAGGCGTTTGCCGCGCGGACGGAAGTGCGAGAACAGGGCGGACGCCGCGGCGTACATCTGACCGACATTGGCCAGGCGGACCACGCCGGCGCGGCGCAGGGCGGCGTCGAAGACGTCGTCGGCGCCGACCAGGGCCCCGGTGTGCGACAGCGCTGCCTTCTCGCCGGCCGGGTGCTTGCCGACCTTGATCAGCAACACCGGCTTGCAGCGCGCGGCGGCACGCAAAGCGCTCATGAAGCGACGTGCGTTCTTGATGCCTTCGATGTAGAGAAAAATGTTTTCCGTGCGCGGGTCGGAGACCATGTAGTCGAGGACTTCGCCGAAGTCGATGTCACCTTCGGCGCCCAGCGATACCACGTTGGAGAAGCCGACCTTGTTGGGCAGCGCCCAGTCGAGGATGGCGGTGCACAGTGCGCCGGACTGGGAAATCAGGCCAATCGTGCCGGCATTGGCGAAGCCGTGGCCGAAGGTCAGGTTGAGCTGGCTCCCCGGACGCATCAGCCCGAGGCAGTTGGGACCGAGCAGGCGCATGCCGTGGCGCCGGGCATTCTCCAGTGCTGCGCGCTCCAGCGAGGCGCCGCGCGGGCCGGCCTCGGAGAAGCCGCCGGAAATCACGATGGCGTTCTTGCAGCCGGCGCGGCCGCAGGCATCGATGATCTCGGGAACGGTTGCCGCCTTGGTGCAGATCACGGCGATATCCAGGCGTTGCGGAATGGTGTCGACCGTGGCATAGGCCTTCTGGCCGAACACGGTTTCATGCTTGGGGTTGACGAAGAACAGTTTGCCCTTGTAGCCCGAGTCGAGCATGTTGCGCACCAGGGTCACGCCGATCGAATTGGGCGTTTCCGAGGCACCGATGATGGCGATGGAAGCCGGCTCGAAGAGGGTGTGCAGGTAATGACGTTCGTTATGCATGGCTTGGGTCAGCTTTAGGCGTGACGGCGCATCAGGATGGTGCGATGCAGCATAACATTTTCGACGCGACTATATTGAGGAAATCCACTAGAAATAATCGCGCCACCGACCGATTTGGACCGGCAATGCAGGATTTGGCTCAGGCTGGCAGCGCGGGGCTGCTTGCAGACCTGCGGAAATGACCAAAATGCCGGTCGGCGCTGACGATGTGATTGACCAGCCAGCCGGTGAAGAAGCGCTTCACGCGGAAGATCAGGTAAATTCTGTCTTCCTCGCGCGATTCGATCTCGCGTCGGAGTTCTTCGAAATACTCGAAAAAGCGCTGGTGCTGGCGCGCGTGCAAATCCAGGAATGGGTAGGACGATTCACCCATCAGTTGTTCCTCGACGCCGAAATCCTTGCGCGCCGCGACGCGAATCTGGTCGAGCAACTTTCCGGAGAGATCGAGGTTGTTGTCGTGAAGGGCCTTTGCGAGCGCATTCATGTTGGTCAGCAGATCCTGATGCACGGTGTCCACCATGGCCAGACCGTAGGAGTATTCCTCGTGCCAGTGGGGCATCGGTTCCGGTCGCGGCGAGCCGTAGTTTTCCGCCAATGGATTGCAACGTTCGAGATACACGTGCACCGCCGAGTCTTCCGGTACGGCAGCGGCGTAATCGACCAGGCGTTGTCGCGCGGCGGTTTGATCGCCGATGTGGTAACAGGCCAGTGCCTGCTCGAATAGCTTGATGGTTCGCTTCTTTGCCAGGACCAGCGCAGGCGGGTCGTTGTTGAACACCTCGTATACGGAGTGCGAGCCCTGCTTGCCGCGCACCTGGGTGCGGTCGAGAAAGCGGATTGCCCACTCGCTGGGCTGGTCGAGCGAATACAGGGTGTAGTCGCTGATCAGCATCGAGACCCGGTATTCCTTGGTCAGCCGTTCCAGGCGCGCGGCGAGATTCACCGCGTCGCCGATCACAGTTCCGTCCATGCGCGCCGCGCCGCCGATGGTGCCGAGGATGACGATTCCGGTATTGATGCCGATGCCGATGCGGATGGGCCGGTAGCCGGCGCGCTGGCGCCCGTCGTTATAGTCCTGGAGCTGGCGCAGCATGGCCTGACCGCAGCGCAGGGCTTCATCGGGCGAACCGGGAAACAGCGCCATGATCGCGTCGCCGATGTATTTGTCGATGAATCCGCCGTGGGCGGTGATCACCGGCTCCATCTGCACCAGGTAGGAATTCAGGAAATTGAAGTTCTCCTGCGGACTCATGGTTTCCGACAGGGCGGTAAAGTTGCGGATGTCGCAGAACAGGATCGTCATCTTGCGCTCGACCTGCTGCCCGAGTTCGACCTTGCGTATATCCTCGATGCCCAGCAGGTTGAGGAATTCCCGCGGCACGAAGCGGCTGTAGGCCGCGGTCGTTTTGCTCAGCTGTTCGCGCAGGGCGTCCGTGTTCTCCGGGGCGGATCCTGGCGGGATGCTGGATGGAACGGACATTTGGGCGTTGCGGAACCTGAAAAGTCGCTAGCGACAAGGATTTGACTCAAAATGATACCCGACATGGCAACCGGTATGAGTGGAAATGCATCACAGTGGGTGCGGCGATTTGCGTCGCTGATCGTGCCCGGCGGGCGCGTGCTCGATCTTGCGTGCGGGTCTGGCCGGCATTCGCGGTTTCTGCTGCGGCAGGGTTATCAGGTCGAGGCCGTGGATCGCGACGCCGCGGCCATCGCCGATCTGGTGGCTCAAGAGCCACGGATAGCGACGCGGGTGGCGGATCTTGAGGGAGGTCCCTGGCCTTATTACGGCAAGGTTTTTGAGGGCATTGTCGTCACCAACTATCTTTTCCGGCCGCTCTTGCCGCAGATCATGAATGCGCTGGAAGTTGGCGGAGTCTTGATCTACGAAACCTTCATGGTCGGCAACGAGCGCTTCGGCAAACCATCCAACCCCGCCTTCCTGCTACGGCAGGGAGAGTTGCTAGACGTGTTGCGGCCCAAGCTGAACATTGTGGCATTTGAGCAAGGCGAGATTGATGGTTTCCGCCCGGCGGTGGTGCAGCGTATCTGTGCGGTGCGCGGATCCCCCCGGACTTTGCCCGAGGCTCCGCCAATCGTCGCCGCCTGATGCAGTTCGTCACCTGAGATTCGCCGTCCGTCGTTTTCCGCTGGTCTTGCGCCGGGGCGCCGGGGAAACTGCAGCCATCCCGTCATGCGGGCACTTTCAAGGAGAAAATCATGGTCTGCCGCTCCCGATATGTCGATGATCCCTCGCTTTCCGTTGCCGAGCGCGATGCCCGCCGCCAGGTCGGCATGCTGCGCGGCTTCTATTCCCACCTGATGGTCTTTGTTGCAGTCAATACCGGATTGCTGGCGATCAACCTGATCGCTTCGCCGGGACGCCTGTGGTTTTACTGGCCGCTTCTGGGATGGGGCATCTGGCTTGCCCTGCATGCCGTCGGCACCTACGGTCGCGGTCGCTGGCTGGGGGCCGAATGGGAGGAACGCAAGCTGCGTGAGCTTCTGGCAGCCAAGGCCGTGAAATAATCCATCCATGCCCCGCCTTCTTCCCTCGCTGATCGTAACCCTGGTCTTCAATGCGCTGATCGCGGGTTTTCTCGCCGGGCTTGGCTTTGGCGGGGGCTTCGCGGTCAATCTGGTGTTCTCGCAGTGCATCGGCTTGAGCATCATGGTGCTTTGCCTCGGCGTGTTGCGCCTGTCGCTGAGCGGATTGGCGCGTGGTGTAGCAGTCGCCTTCGCTATCGCGGCCGGCGCACTCGGCGGCCATACGCTGGCGCGTCTGCTGACCGGGCTTGGTTCTTCCGGCGACGGCTCGCACGAATTGCAGTCCATGCTGGTCGGCCTGGTGTTCGGCGGCATCGCCGCCGGTTTCTTCTGGCTGCGCGAGCACAATGCAAAACTCGAAGTCGAGTTGCGCGCGCGCGAACTGGCGCGGCTCGAAGCAGAAAAGCAGAGCCTCGCCGCGCAATTGCGGTTGCTACAGGCGCAGATCGAGCCGCATTTCCTGTTCAACTCGCTGGCCAACGTGGCCGCTCTGATCGAGGCGGATCCGAAACTTGCCGGCACCCTGCTTGATGCCTTGATCCGCTACCTGCGCTCCAGCTTGCAGCGCACCCGGGCCGAGGGCGGGTCACTGGGTGATGAGGTGGCGCTGCTCACCGCCTATCTGGATGTGCTGAAGATACGCATGGGCGATCGGCTCGCCTATCACTTCGAGATTCCGCAAGCGCTCTTGGCATTGGATTTCCCGCCCATGCTGCTGCAGCCGCTGGTCGAGAACGCCATCCGCCATGGGCTTGAGCCCAAGCTGGCGGGAGGGCGCTTGCACGTTTCTGCGGCAATGGAAAACGGTGTGTTGCGCATTCGCGTCGCCGATGACGGCATCGGCCTCGCCGCAGCGCCGGGCGAGGGCGTCGGCCTGTCCAATATCCATGCCCGCCTGGCGGCGCTGTATGGGCCGCAGGCGCGTCTGGTAGTCAGTTCGGGAGTCGGCGCTGGTGTCACGGCGACGCTCGAGATGCCGCTGGCCGCGACCTCATGAAAGCCCTGATCGCCGACGACGAGCCGCTGCTGGCGCAGCATTTGCGCACGCGTTTGAGGGCTTTGTGGCCGGAACTGGAAATCGCAGGGCTGGCGGCCAACGGTATCGAAGCCAGGCAGATGATCGAGGATATGAAGCCGGACATCGCTTTCCTCGATATTCGCATGCCGGGCCTGACCGGCTTGGAAGTGGTTCAGGCGCTTTCGCCGGCGGCGCGTGCCGCCTGCCGCGTGGTCTTCGTCACGGCCTACGACGAGTTTGCCGTGCAGGCTTTCGAGCGTGAAGCGGTCGACTATCTGCTGAAGCCCGTGGCCGATGACAGGCTTGCACTGGCCATCGATCGCCTGCGGCGTCCGGTGGCATCGGCGCCACCGGACGATCTGTTGCTGCGCCTGCAGGCTTTGCTGCCCAAGGCGGTTGCGCATCTGTCCTGGATCCGCGCCTCGGTCGGTACCGAGGTGCGGCTGGTGGCCGTCGATGAGGTCTGCTATTTCCAGGCGGCCGACAAATACACGGCGGTATTTACGCGCGACGCCGAAATGCTGATCCGGACGCCGATCAAGGAACTTGGCGAGCAACTGAACCCGGAGCATTTCTGGCAGGTGCATCGCGGCACCGTGGTCAACGTGCGCCAGATAGTGTCCGCGCGCCACGATGCGCTGGGTCGGGTCAGCCTGAAACTGCGTGATCGCCAGGAAGCCGTGGCCGTCAGCCGCGGTTACGGCCACCTGTTCAAGCAGATGTAGCCAGTATCTGCGTCGCCAGCGCATCCAGCGCGCCGGGGGCAAGGCTGTCCGTGGCGAAGCGTGCTGCATCGCCGAAGGATGCGTAATTGTTCGATTGCGAGCGCTCGTAGTGCGGGTCGTAATGTTGCGTCAGCAAGGCTTCCACCAGGGCCGCGAAATCTCCGGCGGCGACCAGCATGCGCCAGTGCTCAAGGGTTTCGTTGCTTTGCAGGCCCTTGAGGTGGCTGAGCCGTTCCAGCAGCCAGGCCGGATCGGCCACCGCGTAATCGTAGTCGCCGAGCAGGAATTCGACGCGCGCTGCGAGTGATGCCTCGATGCGCAGGCCGCGAGCCACGCGGATGGCCTCCAGCAGGGACTCCGGGACTTGCAGGCGTCCGATCTTGCGGCTTTCGGCCTCGACGAATACCGGACGACTTGTGTCAAAACGGGAAAGCTCGACCAGCAGGCTGGTTTCAAAGCCCTTCTGCGCGGGTTGGGCCAGTTCCGGCAGATTGCCCAGCACCGAGCCTTTGTGCGCGGCCAGTTGTTCCAGATGCAGCACCTGAGCACCCTGGCGGGCGAGGGCCTCGAGCAGCCGGCTCTTGCCGCTGCCGGTGGCGCCGGTGACGACGCGGAAATCGAAACGCTGCGGCAACAGCACCAGTTGCTCGATCACGTGCCGACGCCAGGCCTTGTAGCCGCCCTGCAGGCGATGGGCATCCCAGCCGATTTCGCGCAGGATGTGGCTGAAGGCGCCGCTGCGTTGGCCGCCGCGCCAGCAATAGACCAGCGGCCGCCAGGTTTTCGGCTTGTCCATCAGGTGGTGCTCGATGTGGTCTGCGACGTTGCGCGAGACCAGCGCTGCGCCGAGTTTTTTTGCCTCGAAGGCGGAGACCTGCTTGTACAGCGTGCCGACGCGGGCACGCTGCTCGTCATTCAGCACCGGCATGCTCAGCGCGTCCGGCAGGTGATCCTCGGCGAATTCGGCAGGTGCACGGGCGTCGATGATGGCATCGAAGTCGGCGATCTGTTCCACGTTCGCCATGCCGCGTAACGGTCGTTCGGACATGGTTCAGCCCAGCAGGGGCTTCAGCGCTGCCCAGATGTGGTCGGCGAGCCTGGGCTGCGACGCAGCGGTGGGATGCAGGCCATCAGCCTGATAGGCATTGCTTTCGAGGGCGATCGGCTCCAGCAGAAAGGGCAGCAGGGCGGCCTTTTCGCTTCGTGCCAGATCGCGGAATGCGGCTTCGAAATCCTGCGTGTATTGCGGCCCGTAGTTGGGCGGCAGGCGCATGCCGACCAGCAGCACGCGCGCGCCCTGTTGTTTGGCCTGTCTGAGCATGGCCTGGAGGTTGTCCTTCATTGCCGATACCGGAAGCCCGCGCAGGCCGTCATTCGCCCCCAGGGCGAGAATCACTACCTTGGGTTTGAACTGGGACAATGCCGCGCCGAACCGCGTGCGTCCGCCAGCCGTGGTTTCGCCGCTGATGCTGGCATTGGCGATGGTGAAGCCGGAACCTTGCTCCTTCAGGCGTTGTCCGAGCAGGCTGGGCCAGCTATCCTTGATCGCGATGCCGAACCCGGCGGACAGGCTGTCGCCGAACACAAGTACGCGCTTTTCGGCAGCGACTGCGGGCAAGGCAAGTAAGATCGAGAGCAAGAGGCAGGAAACGAGCTTTTTCAACATGGGCGGGACTATGGCAAATGCAGTGATCGACGTGGCGGAACTGGGCAAGGTGGTGCCCAGCGGGGAAGGCAGTCTTACGATTCTGCACGAGATTTCGTTCTCCGTGACCGCCGGTGAGGCGGTGGCCATCGTCGGCGCCTCGGGTTCCGGCAAATCCACCCTGCTCGGCCTGATGGCGGGACTGGATCTGGCGACCTCGGGTAGCGTGCGTCTTGGCGGCGAGAATCTCGCGGCGCTCGACGAAGATTCGCGCGCGGAGTTGCGCGGACGCATGCTCGGTTTTGTTTTCCAGTCTTTCCAGCTGCTGCCGGCGCTGACCGCGCTGGAAAACACCATGCTGCCGCTGGAACTTGCCGGGCGCGGCGATGCGCCGGCCACGGCCGAGGCGATGCTGAAACGCGTCGGCCTCGGCGAGCGGTTGGGCCACTACCCCAAGCATCTGTCGGGCGGCGAGCAGCAGCGGGTGGCACTGGCGCGGGCCTTTGCCATGCGCCCGCAACTGCTGCTGGCTGATGAGCCCACGGGCAACCTAGACGCCGCCACCGGCGCGCAGATCATCGAGCTGATGTTCGACATGAACGCGGAAAGCGGCACCACGCTGATTCTGGTCACCCACGACGAGGCGCTGGCGCACCGTTGCGGGCGGACGCTGCGCCTGGCTGGAGGGCGGCTGGTCAGTTAGCCCGGACGGCGAGGATTTCGCGCGCCGCCGCCACGCCGCTGCGGACTGCGCCTTCGAGGGTCGCCGGATAGTCGCCGGCGACATAGTCCCCCGCCAGCCATATGCCCGGCAGGGCGGTACGTGTTCCCGGTCGCTTCAGGTTCGGCACGCAGGCGAAGGTGGCGCGTTTTTCGGTGATGCTTTGCACCCGCAAGGGCAAGGGCAGCCCCGGCACAATGCGGGCGATTTCGGCGTGTATGCCTTGTTCCAGTTCTGCCGTGGCCAGATCCATGTGACGGCCGCGGGCGCTGATGACGGCTGCAATCAGGCCGCGCTGGCCACAGAGTTGTCCGCGGTCGAACAGCCATTGCGCCAGGCCGGCATCAACGCCGAGCATGGCTTGCGGCAGGCATACCTCCGGCGGGTAGCTGAAATAGCTGGTGACGATGGGTTCCCATTCGAAGCGGGCCACCTCGGGTGCAAGCTCGGGCAGCAGCGCGGCGAGGTGGTAGGGCGCCACCGCCAGCACGACGGCAGCATAGGGGCCGCCGGCATCCAGCCGCCAGGTGTCTCCTTTGCGCTGCAGGGACGTGATGCGAGTACCGAAAGTCACGCTGCCGCCGCGCTGGCGGATGAACTCGCAGGCGGGCCCGGGAAACAGCGCGGTCAGGTCGACTTGCGGCAACAGCATGTCGCTGGCGGCGCGCGTGCCACCCAGACTGTCGCGCAACACGTTTGCCAGCACCTGGGCCGAAGCACGGTCCGCCGGGGTGTTGAGTGCAGCGATGCACAACGGCTCCCACAGGAGTCGGCGCTGGCGGTACGGCGTTTTATGCGCTTCCAGCCAGACGCCGACGCTGCAATCCGGCTCGATGCGATAGGCATTCGCCTGCAGGCCGCGCATCAGGCGGATCGCGGCAAATTTTTCGTTCCAGTCGAGCCCCTTTGCCAACAGCAGGGCGAACGCGGTATGCAGCGGTGCCGGCAAGTGAGGTGCCTGCATCAGGAACTCGCCGGGGAATTCAAAGCGCAAGGGTGTCCGCTTCAGGGCGCGCTCGGGATCTACGCCGACGGCGCGCATCAGGCGCAGGGTTTCGCTGTAGGCGCCGACCAGGATGTGCTGGCCGTTGTCGACCGTGAAACCATCGATCTGCGTGGCGCGCGCACGACCGCCGGCGATGCGGGAAGCTTCGAAGACATCGACCTGGCAGCCTGCCGTGGCCAGTTTCACGGCGGCAGCCATGCCGCCATAGCCCGCGCCGATGACGGCGAGCTTCATGCCAGAAGCCAGGTCTTGGCAGCCAGCCAGAGCTTGCGCAAGGGCGGCAGCGAAATGCGCTGGTCGAGCACCCGATAGTTGTCGCGCACGATCTCGGCCAGTGTGGCCTGGTAGATCGCGGCCATGATCAGGCCTGCGCGTTGGGCCTTGCGGTCACTGGCGGGCAACTGGGAGAAGGCCTGGCGGTACATTTCGCGCGCGCGCTCGACCTGGAAGGCCATGAGTCGGCTGAAGTTGTCGCCGTAGCGGGCCTGCATCAGGTCAGCGGCGGTAACGCCGAAGCGGTGCAGTTCATCCTGCGGCAGGTAGATGCGTCCGCGCTGCGCGTCCTCGCCGACGTCGCGGATGATGTTGGTCAGCTGGAACGCGAGTCCGAGGTCGTGGGCGTACTTCAGGGTCTGGCGATCCTTGTAGCCGAAGATCTCGGCGGCGAGCAGGCCGACCACGCTGGCGACGCGGTAACAGTAGAGGTGCAAGGCTTTGAAGTCGGCATAGCGCACCTGTTCGAGGTCCATCTCCATGCCGTCGATGATTTCCTGCAACTGTTCCTGGGGCAGGGAAAAATGTTTCAGGGATTCCATCAGCGCCTGGGTGACCGGATGCGTCGGGTGCCCCTCGTAAAGCGCCTGAACTTCACTGCGCCACCAGGTGAGTTTGGTTCGCGCCAGCCCCGCATCAGGACATTCATCGACCACGTCATCGACCTCGCGGCAGAAGGCGTAGAACGCGGTGATCGCCTGGCGTCGCCGCGGTTCGAGAAACAGGAAGCTGTAATAGAAGCTGGAGCCGCTGGCGGCGGCGCGTTCCTGGCAATACTCGTCGGGGCTCACGGATGGGTCTCCAGGGGGCGGACCAGCGACTGCCAGAAGATTCCGGGCCAGTCGGGAGCAAGGAGCTTCGGGCGGCGGGCAAAGACGTCGTAGTCGACGGCTTCGATCTTGTCGAGGATGCGCATGCCGCCGCCGACAATGGCGCGGATCTCCAGGCCGATGCGGCCGGGGAGATCCCAGCCGAGCGAGGCGCCGGACAGCATCAGCGCACGCGCGCGATCGACCTGAAAGCGCAGCAGGGCCTTGAATCCGGGATCCGCCTTGCGGCACAGCACATCGCCTTCGCGCACGCCGAAGCGCGCCATGTCGTCCTGCGGCAGGTAGATGCGGCCGTTGGCGTTTTTGCCGGCATCGATGCCGACATCCTGCCAGTGGTTGATCAACTGCAGCGCCGAACAGATGGCGTCCGAGCGCGTCAGGTTTTCGGGCGTCGCTTGGCCGAAAAGATGCAGCAGCAGGCGGCCCACGGGATCGGCGGAGCGGCGACAGTAGTTCATCAATTCGGCGAAGTCGGCGTAGCGTTCCTTGTCGATATCCTGGATGAAGGCATCGAGCAGGTCGCGGAACAAGGAAAGTGGCAGGTCGTAGGCCTTGATGACCGGGCGCAGGCGCAGGAAAACCGGATGCTCCGTGGCCCGGTCAGCCGCGATGGCGTCGAGTTCGGACTGGTACGCGGCAAGCAGCCCGTGGCGTGCTTCCGGGCTGAGGTCGCCTTCGTCGGCAAAGTCGTCGGCATTCCGCGCAAACCAGTAGATCGCTGCCACCGGCTCGCGCAAGGCAGGCGGCAGCAGAAAGGATGCAACCGGGAAGTTTTCGTAATGGTCGACAGCCATGCAGGGGATAAGGCACAAATTCAGTGCCCTGAATTGTACCGGCGGCTGTGTCATTGGCCGAGTTTTGCCCTTTGGTCCGGTATTCTGGGTGGTCCGAAAGCAGGTAAAATTGACCTTCCACTCGGTGTCGTGACCGCCCCGTCAGGCGTTGGCCACGACATGCGCCCAGGTGGCGAAATTGGTAGACGCACCAGATTTAGGTTCTGGCGCCGCAAGGCGTGGGGGTTCGAGTCCCTTCCTGGGCACCAGCTTTTTGGCGCGGGCGCAGGCGATGTATGCCGGATTCCCGCGGCCGGCGTGTTTTTTTGACGAACTTTTCGATACGGATACATAAATGACGGAAACGGCAACGACGGTAGCGGCTACCGAGGCGGTGAGCACGCTGGAACGACGCATCGACATGACGGTGGTGCTTGCTGACATCGAAAAGGATGTCGACCAGCGCCTCAAGCAGATGTCGCGCACGGTGAAGATGGCGGGTTTCCGTCCGGGCAAGGTGCCGATGAAGATGGTTGCGCAGCAGTACGGGTCGCAGGCGCGTTCCGAAGCGATCGGCGCCGCGGTGGAAAAGACCTACGGCGACAAGGTGCGCGAGCAGAATTTGCGCGTCGCCGGCTACCCGCGCATCGAGCCCAAAGCGGACGCCGCCGAAGGCCAGCTGGGTTTTACCGCGATCTTCGAGGTTTATCCCGAGATCAGCCTGGGAGATGTGTCCGGCGAGGCCATCGAAAAGCCGACGCTGACAGTGACCGAGACCGAAGTCGACACCACTCTCGACGTGCTGCGCAAGCAGCGCACGACCTACAGCCCTGCCGAGCGTGCATCGGAAAGCGGCGATCGCCTGATCATCGATTTCATCGGCCGCAAGAACGGTGAGGAGTTTCCCGGCGGCAAGGCGGACAACTACACCGTGATGGTCGGTGGCGGCATGATGCTCCCCGACTTCGAAACGCAACTGGTCGGCGTCCGGGCGGGCGACCACAAGACATTCGATGTAGCCTTCCCGGCCGACTACCAGGCCGCCGAACTGGCCGGCAACACGGTTCAGTTCGAGATGACGGTGAAGTCGGTGGAAGCGCCCCAACTGCCTGAACTCGATGCCGAGTTTGCGAAGCAACTGGGCGTTGCCGACGGCGACACAACCAAGATGCGTGCCGAAGTGCGCGCCAACCTGGAGCGCGAAGTCAAGAAGCGCCTGCTGGCGAAGGTCAAAGAGCAGGTCATGGATGCCCTGCTCAAGGTCAATCCGATCGAGGTGCCCAAGGCCCTGGTGATGATGGAGGCCGAGCAGATGGCCGAGGCTGCCAAGCGTGACATGGAGCAGCGCGGCATGATGATGAAGAACATGCCGGTCGACCCGACCTGGTTTACCGACCAGGCCTCGCGTCGCGTCAAGCTCGGGCTGTTGCTGGCCGAACTGGTCAAGGCCCGCGACCTGCACGTCAAACCCGAACAGGTGCGCGCCATCGTCGACGAGTTTGCCGAGACCTTCGAAGACCCGAAGGAAGTGGTGCGCTGGTACTATTCCCAGCCACAGCGCCTGGCCGAAGCCGAAGCTCTGGCGCTGGAAAACAACGTGGTCAACTGGGTGCTAGCCACTGCCCGGGTTACCGAAGCTCCCGTCGCCTTCGATGCGCTGATGGGCAACGCTGCTTGATTCTGACGGAGATGTCCATGTACGGTTCGCGACAGTTTGGCGGTGCGCACGACGCGCCGGTTCCGGATACCCAGGCCCTGGGCCTGGTGCCCATGGTCATCGAGACCAGCGGTCGCGGCGAGCGCGCCTACGACATCTACTCGCGGCTGTTGCGCGAGCGGGTGATATTTCTGGTCGGTCCGGTCAATGACTCGACAGCCAACCTCATCGTGGCGCAGCTGTTGTTCCTTGAGTCGGAAAATCCCGACAAGGACATATTTTTCTATATCAACTCGCCGGGCGGTTCGGTCACGGCGGGTATGGCGATCTACGACACCATGCAGTTCATCAAGCCCGATGTGTCGACACTGTGCATCGGGCAGGCGGCGAGCATGGGTGCCTTCCTGCTGGCGGCGGGCGAAAAGGGCAAACGCTTCTGCCTGCCCAATTCGCGCGTGATGATCCACCAGCCGATGGGCGGCTTCCAGGGCCAGGCTTCGGACATCGAGATCCATGCCAAGGAAATCCTGTTCCTCAAGCAGAAGCTGAACAAGATGCTGGCGCACCATACCGGGCAGGACATCGATCGTGTTGAGCGCGACACCGATCGGGATAACTTCCTGTCGGCCGAGGCTGCGGTAGAGTACGGTCTGGTTGACAAGGTGCTGACCAGCCGGGATCAGGCGGCTGAGTTAGCCAAAGCGTAAACTTTCGCGCCGACGGAGACGAAGATGGCGGAAAAGAAAACGGGCAGCGCCGACAAGCTGCTGTATTGCTCCTTCTGCGGCAAGAGCCAGCATGAGGTCAAAAAGCTCATTGCCGGCCCTTCGGTCTTTATCTGCGATGAGTGCATCGAGCTGTGCAACGACATCATTCGCGATGAGATCGCCGCCGAACCGGCCGGCGCCGTCAAGCGCGAATTGCCGGCGCCCAAGGAAATCCGCGACATCCTCGATCAGTACGTGATCGGCCAGGATTCGGCGAAGAAGATCCTCGCCGTCGCGGTGTACAACCACTACAAGCGCATCCGCCATCAGGACAAGGGCAGCGACGGCGTCGAACTGGCCAAGAGCAACATCCTGCTGATCGGCCCCACCGGCTCGGGCAAGACGCTGCTGGCGCAGACCCTGGCGCGCATGCTAAACGTCCCGTTCGTCATGGCCGATGCGACGACGCTGACCGAAGCCGGCTATGTCGGCGAGGACGTCGAGAACATCATCCAGAAGCTGCTGCAGAAATGCGACCACGAGGTCGAGAAGGCGCAGCAGGGCATCGTCTACATCGACGAGATCGACAAGATTTCGCGCAAGTCCGACAACCCCTCGATCACCCGTGATGTTTCCGGCGAAGGCGTGCAGCAGGCGCTGCTGAAGCTGATCGAGGGCACGGTGGCGAGCATTCCGCCGCAGGGCGGGCGCAAGCATCCGAACCAGGATTTCATCCAGATCGACACCACCAACATCCTGTTCATCTGCGGTGGCGCCTTCGACGGCCTCGACAAGGTGATCCGCAACCGTTCCGAAAAGGGTGGCATCGGCTTTGGTGCCGAGGTGCGCAGCCGTGACGCTGGTGGCGTAGACGAGATGCTGAAGCAGGTGGAACCCGAGGACCTGATCAAGTTCGGCCTGATTCCCGAACTGATCGGCCGCCTGCCGGTGATCGCCACCCTCAGGGAACTCGACGAAACGGCTCTGGTAGAGATCCTCATCGAGCCCAAGAACGCTTTGATCAAGCAATACCAGAAGCTGTTCTCGATGGAAGGCGTCGAGCTTGAGGTGCGCCCCTCCGCACTGCAGGCCATCGCCAAGAAGGCGCTCAAGCGCAAGACCGGCGCCCGCGGCCTGCGCTCGATCCTGGAAAACGTCCTGCTCGACACCATGTATGAACTGCCGACCATGGAAAGCGTCAGCAAGGTCGTGATCGACGAGAGTACGATAGAAACCGGCGCCCAGCCGTTGATGATCTACGCCGACCAGCCCAAGGTATCGGGTTCGAACTAAGCCGACAAGGCGGCGCAATCTGCAAAACTGCGCGCCTTGATTCTCCGCCGGCCGCCCCAATGTTTCCGGGGTGACTCATAACCAAAGGACACCATGATGTCTGGCCTGCCTGTATCCCCCGTCGAGACCCAATCCCTTCCGCTTCTGCCCCTGCGCGACGTGGTGGTCTTCCCCCACATGGTGATCCCGCTCTTCGTCGGCCGCCCCAAGTCGATCAAGGCCCTGGAAACCGCCATGGAAGCCGGCAAGAGCATCCTGCTGGTGGCCCAGAAGTCCGCCGCCAAGGATGAGCCGGTGCCCGAGGACATGTACGAGATCGGCTGCCTGGCCAACATCCTGCAGATGCTCAAGCTGCCGGATGGCACGGTCAAGGTGCTGGTGGAGGGCGTGCAGCGTGCGCGCCTGCTGAAAATCGAAGACCAGCGCGCCCTGTTTGTCGCCGACATTGCCCTGATTCCGATCGAAGAGCGTACCGACAATGAAATCGAGGCCATGCGCCGCACGGTGCTGGCCCAGTTCGACCAGTACGTCAAGCTGAACAAGAAGATTCCGCCCGAAGTCCTGACCTCGCTGGCCGGCATCGAAGAGGCCGGTCGCCTGGCCGATACCATCGCTGCCCACCTGCCGCTCAAGCTGGAACAGAAACAGGAAGTGCTCGAGGTTTTCGGCGTCGCCGAGCGCCTCGAAAAGCTGCTGGGCCAGCTCGAAGCCGAACTTGACATCCTCCAGGTGGAAAAGCGCATCCGTGGCCGCGTCAAGCGCCAGATGGAAAAGAGCCAGCGCGAGTACTACCTCAACGAGCAGGTCAAGGCCATCCAGAAGGAACTCGGCGAAGGCGAGGACGGCGCCGACATCGACGAGATGGAAAAGAAGATCAAGGCCTCCGGCATGAGCAAGGAAGCCCTGGCCAAGGTCAATGGCGAGGTCAAGAAGCTGAAGCTGATGTCGCCGATGTCGGCCGAGGCCACCGTGGTGCGCAATTACATCGAGACCCTGCTGGCCCTGCCGTGGAAGAAGAAGTCGCGCATCAGCAAGGACCTCGGCGCCGCCGAGAAGATCCTCGACAAGGATCACTACGGCCTGGACAGGGTCAAGGAACGCATTGTCGAATACCTCGCCGTGCAACAGCGCGTGGACAAGGTCAAAGCCCCAATCCTCTGCCTGGTCGGCCCTCCCGGCGTAGGCAAGACCTCGCTCGGCCAGTCGATCGCGCGCGCCACCAACCGCAAGTTCATCCGCATGGCGCTGGGCGGCGTGCGTGACGAGGCCGAGATTCGCGGCCACCGCCGAACCTACATTGGTTCCATGCCGGGCAAGATCCTGCAGAACATGACCAAGGTCGGTGTCAAGAATCCGCTGTTCCTGCTCGATGAGGTGGACAAACTCGGCCAGGACTTCCGCGGCGATCCCTCCTCGGCCCTGCTCGAAGTGCTCGACCCGGAACAGAACCATACCTTCCAGGACCATTACATCGAAGTCGATTTCGACCTGTCGGACGTGATGTTCGTCGCCACGGCCAATTCGCTGAACATTCCGGCGGCCCTGCTTGACCGGCTGGAAGTGATCCGCCTTGCCGGCTACACCGAGGACGAGAAGGTCAACATCGCCACGCGCTACCTTTGTCCGAAACAGATGAAGAACAACGGCATCAAGCGCGATGAACTCAGCGTCACCGAGGACGCCTTGCGCGACATCGTGCGCTACTACACGCGCGAGGCCGGCGTTCGTGCCCTGGAGCGCGAAATCTCCAAGATCTGCCGCAAGGTGGTCAAGGCCCTGGTGATGAAGTCGCGCAAGAACAAGATGGTGGTCAACGCCAAGAACCTCGACAAGTTCCTCGGCGTCCGCCGCTACAGCTTCGGCATGGCCGAGAAGGACAACCAGATCGGCCAGGTCACCGGCCTGGCCTGGACCGAAGTCGGCGGCGAGTTGCTGACCATCGAAACCGTCGCCCTGCCCGGCAAGGGCAAGACCATGACCACGGGCAAACTCGGCGAGGTCATGCAGGAGTCGATCCAGGCGGCCTTGTCGGTCGTGCGCAAGCGCAGCAAGTCGCTGGGCATCGCCGACGACTTCTATCAGAACAACGACATCCATATCCACCTGCCCGAGGGCGCGACGCCCAAGGATGGCCCGAGTGCCGGTATCGCCATCTGTACCGCTCTGGTTTCGGTGCTGACCGGCATCCCGGTGCGCGCCGACGTGGCGATGACCGGCGAAATCACGCTGCGCGGCGAAGTGTTGCCGATCGGCGGCCTCAAGGAGAAATTGCTGGCGGCTGTGCGCGGCGGCATTCGCCTGGCACTGATTCCCGAGGAAAACGTCAAGGATCTGGCCGAGATTCCCGACACCATCAAGAATCGCATCGAAATCCTGCCGGTGCGCTGGATCGACAAGGTGCTGGAACTGGCGCTTGAACGGATGCCGGAGCCGCTTCCGGACCAGGCTACTGCGCCAGCCGTGGCCGTGGTTGCCGAAGATGCGGCGGTTGCCGGTGTGGTGACCCACTGAGACAGACCTGTTAGAATCACGGCCCGGTTGCCCGGCTTGGGCAGCCCCCGTTCAACGGGTGCTTAGCTCAGCTGGTAGAGCGTCGCCCTTACAAGGCGAATGTCGGGGGTTCGATCCCCTCAGCACCCACCAAAGAACAAAGGCGAACCCAAGTTCGCCTTTGTTGCATTCAGGGTATATGCCGCATGAGCTTGTTCGACATCGTCCGCAACAACAAGAGAATCACGCAGGTCTTTCTTGCCGTGATCACGCTGCCCTTTGCGTTCTGGGGCGTCGAGTCGTACGTGCGCAATGCCGATAGCGGCGTCGAGCTTGCCACGGTCGGCGGCGCCAAGATCACTCAGCAGGAACTGCAGGGAGCGATGCGCGAGCAACAGGATCGCGCCCGCGCGCAGCTCGGCGGCAAGATCGACCCGGTCTTGTTCGAGTCGCCCGCGATGCGTCGCGTCGTGCTCGATTCGCTGATCACGCAGCGCCTGCTTGCCGAGCAGGCGCGCAAGGCGAAGATGTCGGTCGGCGACCAGCAACTCGCGCAGTTCATCGCCGCGGTGCCGTCGCTGCAGGAAAACGGCAAGTTTTCCAAAGAACGCTACGAAGCACTGGTTGCCGGGCAGGGCATGAGCAAGGAAATGTTCGAGTCGCGACTGCGCCAGGATCTCGCCATGCAGCAGTTGGCGCTTCCGGTGAGCGAAGGCGGCATTACCGGTCAGGCGGCGGCCGGCCGCTGGCTGCAGACCCAGCTGGAGCAGCGCGATGTCAGTGAGGCAGCGCTGTACCCGGATGCCTATGCCAGCCAGGTGAAGCTTGCCGCTGATGCCGTACAGAAATATTACGATGCCAATCGCAAGCAGTTCGAACTGCCGGAACAGGTGCGTGCCGAATTTATCGTCCTCAGCCGTGACGCAATGGCGACGCAGGCGGCGCCGGCCGAGGATGCTGTCAAGGCGGCCTACAAGACCAACGAAGCCCGTTACAAGTCACCTGAGTCGCGCCGCGCCAGCCACATCCTGCTCAAGGCGGGATCCGATGTGGAGGCCAAGGCGGCCAGGGAAAAGGCCGAAGGCATACTCGCCCAAGTGAAGAAAACGCCCGCCGACTTCGCCAGGCTGGCCAAGCAGCATTCGCAGGATCCAGGTTCGGCGGAGAAGGGTGGCGACCTCGACTGGTTCAGCCGCGGCGCGATGGTGAAGGCATTCGAGGATGCCGTTTTCAGCATGAAGGACGGCGAAATTTCCGAGCTGGTACGCTCCGATTTCGGCTTTCACATCATCCGCGTCGCCGGCATTCGTCCCGAGCGCGTGAAACCCTTTGATGAGGTCAAGGCTGAGATCGCCGCCGAACTCAAGCGCGAAGCCGCCATGAAGAAGTACAGCGAAGCGGCCGAAGCTTTCGGCAACACGGTGTACGAGCAGTCGGACAGCCTCAAGCCGGCGGCCGAGAAGTGGAAGCTCGATGTCAAACAGACGGCATGGCTGGCCAAGGGCGCCAAACTCCCGCCACCCTTCGACAATGCCAAACTCGCGACGGCGCTGTTTGCCGACGACGCGCTGAAGAACAAGCGCAATACCGAAGCCGTTGAAGTCGCCCCGGGCACCCTGGTGGCGGCTCGGATGCTGGAACACAAGCCGGCGTCCGTTCAGTCGCTGGAGGCGGTGAAGGCGGATGTCGAGAAGCGCCTGGTTCTTGAGGAAGCGGCGGGCCTGGCAATCAAGGACGGCGAAGCCAAATTGGCCAAGCTGAAAAAAGGAGAGGCGACAGATCTCAAGTGGTCGCCCTCCCACGCTATCCGGCGGAGCGAGCCGCAAGGTCTCGCTCCGGACTCGATACGGGCTATCTTCAGCGCTGATGCCGCCAAATTGCCGGCTTACGTCGGCACGGCACATCCGGGCAAGGGCTATGCCCTGTACCGTATCAGTGCAATCAAGGCCGTTACCAACGTCAAGGACGACCCGCGTGCCGCTGCCTTGCAACAGGCATACGCCCGTGCCGTGGCCGAAGAGGAATTTGCCGCATGGCTATCCAGCCTGCGGGCCGCCCACCCGGTGAGGATCAACAAGGCCGTGCTGGACGCCAAGGAAAAATAGCCGCCAGCCGGCGATCCCAAATGAAAAAGCCCGGGAAACCCCGGGCTTTTTCATTTGCGGTGAATTTCTCAACCCGGCAAGGGATCAGCGTTGCCCATCGCCGTGGTGTGCGTTCCGCCGTCAACATACAGAATCTCGCCGGTGACGCCGCTGGCGAGGTCGGAGAGCAGGAATGCCGCGGCATTGCCGACTTCCTCGACGGTGACATTGCGCCGCAAGGGCGCGTGGTGGGCGTTGTAGGCCAGCAGTTTGCCGAAGTTGCCGATACCGGAGGCCGCCAGGGTCTTGATCGGTCCGGCCGAGAGCGCATTGGCACGGATACCTTGCGGACCGAGGCAAAACGCGAGGTAGCGGGTGGCCGCCTCAAGGCTGGCCTTGGCCAGGCCCATGGTGTTGTAGTTGGGCATGGTGCGGACGGCGCCCAGGTAGGACAGGGCCAGCAGTGCCGGCTTGTTGCCCTTCAGCAGCAGGGGTCTGGCGGCCTTGGCCAGCGCCGGGTAGCTGTAGGAGGAAATGTCATGGGCGATGCGGAAGCCTTCGCGCGAAATTCCTTCCAGGAAGTCGCCTTCGATGGCTTCGTTGGGGGCGAAGGCGATCGAATGCACCAGGCCGTCGAGCCCCTCCCAGCGTTTGCCCAACTCGGTGAATACGGCTTCGATTTCCGCATCCTGCGAGACGTCGCAAGCATAGATGGCGGTCGACTCGAACTCGCCCGCGTACTTCGCCATGCGGTCCTTGAAGCGTTCGTTCTGATAGGTGAAGGCGAGTTCGGCGCCTTCGCGGTGGCAGGCCTTGGCAATGCCGTAGGCGATCGACCGGTTTGAGATCAGGCCGGTGATCAGGATGCGTTTGCCAGCGAGAAATCCCATCGCTATTTCCTTGGTTGAAACCAGCGGTGAATTATAGCGGATCGGCTAAACTGGACGCCATGCGTGGCCTGCTTTCCAGCCTTTTCGCCCTGTTGCTCGCAGCTTGCGGCAGCGCCTGGAACGACCCCTATCCGGTGGCCGACCGGGGCCGCAATATCCTCTACAGTGCATTTACCGACCGGCCCAAGCATCTCGATCCGGTGCAGTCCTATAGCGAGGACGAGATCACCTTCACGGCGCAGATCTACGAACCGCCGCTGCAGTACCACTATCTCAAACGCCCCTATGCACTGATCGCCGCCACCGCCGAGGCGGTGCCGCAGCCGCGTTACCTGGATGCACAGGGCCGTGCACTTCCGGCCAACACCGACCCGGCGAAGATCGCCTTCACCGACTACGTTGTCAGCATCAAGCCGGGGATCCGCTACCAGCCGCACCCCGCTTTCGCCCGCGGCGAAGGCGAGGCCTACGCCTATCACTCACTGGGCCGCGCGCAACTGGATGCCGTGAATGTGCTCGGCGATTTCGCCAGGCGCGACAGCCGCGAGCTGACTGCCGAGGATTATGTTTACGGCATCAAGCGCCTGGCCCATCCGCGCCTGCACTCACCGATCTTCGGGCTGATGGAGGAATACATCGTCGGCCTCGGCGACTACGGCAAGCGTCTGCAGGCGGAGAAGGACACGCCCTGGATCGACCTGCGCACGCACACGCTGGAAGGCGTGGAGGCCATCGACCGTTACCGCTATCGCATCCGCGTCAAGGGGAAGTACCCTCAGTTCCTGTATTGGCTGGCGATGCCCTTCTTCGCCCCGATGCCATGGGAGGCCGACAAGTTTCACAGCCAGCCAGGCATGGCACAGAAAAACCTGACGCTGGACTGGTACCCGATCGGCACCGGGCCCTACATGCTCACCGAAAACAATCCCAACGCGCGCATGGTGCTGGAGAAGAATCCCAACTTCCATCGCGAGACCTATCCCTGCGAAGGCGAAGCGGAAGACAAAGCGGCCGGACTGCTGATGGACTGCGGCCAGGTGCTGCCCTTCATCGACAAGGTGGTGTTTACCCGCGAGAAGGAGCAGATACCCTACTGGAACAAGTTCCTCCAGGGCTATTACGATGCCTCGGGCATTTCCTCGGATTCCTTCGACCAGGCGGTGCAGGTCGCTGCCGGCGAGATCAGCCTGTCCGACGGCATGAAAGCCCAGGGCATCGTGCTCACCACCTCGGTGGCGACGTCGAGCATGTACATGGGCTTCAACTGGCTCGATCCGGTGGTCGGCGGCGCCGATCCCGGGACAGCGGAACGGGGCCGCAAGCTGCGCCAGGCGATCTCAATCGCCATCGACCAGGAAGAATTCATTTCCATCTTCCAGAATGGCCGCGGCGTCGCCGCCCAGGGGCTGATCCCGCCCGGCATCTTCGGTCACCGCGACGGCGCGTCCGGCATCAACCGCTACAGCTACGACTGGGTGGACGGCCAGGCCCGGCGCAAGCCCGTGGCCGAGGCGAAGCGCCTGCTGGCCGAGGCCGGCTGGCCCAATGGGCGCGATGCCGCCACCGGCGAGCCACTGGTCATCAACCTCGACACCACGGCGACGGGCGTCGGCGGCAAGGCGCGCATCGACTGGTTGAACAAGCAGTTCGCCAAGCTCGACGTGCAACTGGTGGTGCGCAGCACCGACTACAACCGCTTCCAGGAGAAAGTACGCAAGGGTGCGGTGCAGCTCTTTTACTGGGGCTGGAACGCCGACTATCCCGACCCCGAGAACTTCATGTTTCTCCTGCATGGCAAGCAGAGCAAGGTCAAACAGAGCGGTGAGAACGCCGCCAACTACCAGAACGCCGAATTCGACCGCCTGTTCGAGCGCATGAAGACCATGGAGAACAGCCCCCAGCGGCAGGAGATCATCGACCGCATGACCGACATTCTGCGCCACGATGCACCCTGGGTATTCGGCTTCCATCCCAAGGACTACAGCCTGCGCCATGCCTGGCTGCTGAATCGCAAACCCTCGAAGGTGGGGCACAACACCCTGAAGTACCAGCGCGTGGATGCCACCTTGCGCGCAGAACGCCGTACCGAGTGGAATCGGCCGGTGGTCTGGCCGCTGCTGCTTGTCGCGCTGGCGATCGCGGCGGCGATCTGGCCGGCCTGGCGGGGCTATCGTCGGCGCGAAACCGCGACGGCGCGCTGAATCGCCGTCGCGTCAGCGCCGACTCTTGCCGGTCCTGCGCAGGGCGCCTCGCACAACTCCGCGCAAATCGGCTAAGGTGCGCACTCTTACCGTCCGGCACGAGGCTTGAACCCATGGATTCCGTTCGTCTCAATCCGCTTGATTCTGCCTGGTTGTTCACTGAGAGCCGCGCTACCCCAAACCATGTCGGCGGGCTGCTGCAGTTCAAGCTTCCCGACGGCGCGTCGAAGGATTACATGCGCAAGCTGATGGTCGAATTTCGCGGCCATCGCGAGTTTGCGCCGCCCTGGAACCGGCGTCTGAAGTACGCCTTCAACAAGAACCCGCTGCCGGTATGGATCGAGGATGACGCGATCGACCTCGAATACCACGTGCGCCACGCGGCGTTGCCCTGGCCGGGCGGCGAGCGCGAACTCGGCGAACTGGTCGGCCGCCTGCAGAGCACGCCGCTCGACCTGAGCCGCCCACCCTGGGAATGCACCATCATCGAAGGCCTGGAGGGCGACCGTTTTGCCCTCTTCATCAAGATGCACCACTCGCTGATCGACGGTGTCAGCGGCATGAAGCTGTTGCAGCGCGCGATGTCGCTCGATCGCGAAAAGAGCCGCAAGCTGCCGCCCTTCTGGGCCTCCGGCCTGCCGCGGGTGAGCCGCGCGCGCGACGACCATCTCTTGCCCACCGTCGCCAACGCGGCCGCGCTGGCGGTCGAGGCCTTGCGTGGCCAGGCAAGGACGGTGCCGCAGCTGGTGGTTGCCTTCGGCAAGATGCTCAAGGGCCTGGGAACCGGCGAGGGCATGATCGTGCCGTTCACCTCGCCGCGTTCGGTGCTCAATGGCCGCGTGCGCGAAAAGCGCCGCTTCGCCACCCAGCAGTTTCCGATGGAGCGATTGCGCGACCTTTCCAAAGCGGCGGAGTGCACGCTCAATGATGTCGTGCTGGCGATCTGCGGCGGTGCCTTGCGCCGCTTCCTCGAAGAGCGCGGTGCCCTGCCGGAGCAATCGCTGACCACCGGCATACCGGTGTCGGTGCGGCCGGCAGGCGACGAGGGCAGCGGCAACGCGATCACCTTCATCATCGCCACGCTGGGCACCGACATCGCCGATGCGCGCGAACGCCTGGCCGCCATCCGCGAATCGGTGCGTCATGCCAAGGAGCATGTGCAGAGCCTGCCCAGGCAGGCGATGTTGCAATACACGGTGTTACTCATGGCGCCGACAATACTGACGCTGCTGACCGGCATCGGCGGTCGCACGCGGCCGATGTTCAACATCACCATCTCCAACGTGCCCGGTCCGGACCAGCCGCTTTACTTTCGCGGTGCGGAACTCGTCGCCATCTATCCGGCATCGATCGTGACCCACGGCCAGGCCCTCAACATTACCTGCGAGAGCTACGCCGGGGCGATGAACTTCGGTTTCACCGGCTGCCACGCCTCGCTGCCGAGCATGCAGCGCCTCGCGGTCTATGCCGAAGAGGCGCTGGCGGAGCTGGAGGCGGCGATGAGGCCTACACCGAAGCCGGCTCCCGGATCGCGAAAAGGGTCGGAAAAAACGGCCCCATCAGCGGTCATGCCGGCCAAGGCGAAAGTCGGCAAGCCTTCAGCCGGGAAGGCGACTGTTGCGGGGAAAGCCGCGACGGTCAGGGATCAGGATCCCAAGGCGACAGGCAACCCGGTAGTCGCAAGAAAGCCTGTCGCCGCGCGACGGAGAACGGTCTGAGGGACGCGAAATCGGCGTGCCGACGGCGCCGGCTTTTGGCCAGGTCGCCGCCAGGCTATGCTGCCTTGAGCACGAAATCCACGTGCACTGCGTCGTAAGGAAACCGGAAACCGCTGGCATCGCGTTCGATCAGTCCCACGGCCAGCAATGCATGCGCATCCGCATGGACGCCGCGTACGTCGCGCCCCAACTGGCGAGCGATCTCGCGCAAGGCCAGCGGCCCGGCGCCGGTCATTGTCTTCAGCATGTCCCAGCGGGCGGGCGTCAGGGTCTTCCACAACGCGCGCTCGTCGGGAAAGCCGATGAACGGGGCCGAGCGGCGGCCTGTGTTCATGGCGCGGACGAAGCGGGCCTTGATTTCCTCGCGGGTGGCAACGCCTATGGTTACGGTTGTCATGTCACGGTCTCCAGTTGTCGACGGCAGTCCAGAAATCCACCAACAGTTTGTCGAGCGAAGCGAAGGAATACGGCGCTTCCTTTCCATTCCGGTGGATGTGGTCGCCCTT
>CAJBYR010000026.1 GCA_903959855.1 uncultured beta proteobacterium | reverse complement strand
TGCTGCGGGTGATGAACAGCGCGATTCCCAGGCCCAGCACCAGTGCGGCGATGGACAGCACGACCACCAGCAGGCGCGCGCTGGCGTAGGTTTCCGCCGCGTCCTTGCCGGCCTTTTTCATCAGGTTGTCCTGAAATTCGATCAGGTTGCGAATGGCGCCCATGTAGGAGTCGGTGGCCGGGCGCATGTCGCCGTAGAGCAGCTTGATGGCGTTGTCGCGCTCGCCGCGCTGCACTATTGCGAGGTATTTTTCCAGGTTCGTCACGTAGCCGGCGCGGGTTTCGTTCATCTTTGCGAGGAGCTTCTTGCCGTCGTCGGAGGTGATCTTCTTTTCCAGGCTGGTGATGTTGTCGCTGATGATCTTGCGCTGCTCGGCAAGCCGCGCCAGCTGCTTCGACGTTTCGCCGGGATCGGTGACCAGCAGCAGGTTGCGGTTGAGCTGGGCAATTGTGTTCATGGCACGCACGATATCGATTGCGTCTATCGTCTTCGGATACTTGTCATTGACGAGGTTATCGACTTCCTCGTTGAGGTCGGCAAGGCGGGTGACAGCCAGAACCGACACCGTTGCCAGCAGGATAAGGACGACGGCAAAGCCGGCGATGAGGCGAACTCCGATTTTCAGATTGTTCAACATGATGCTTTCTCCTAGGTGTTGGGACGAGCTATTGGCAAGAATTTGATGGAAATCGTGGTTGGGGGAGGCTCAGGCCCCATGGGACTCGAGCAAGCGCGTGCCATGGGCTGACCTGGCCTGATGTTCTTCCGTGGTCGCACAGCGGCTGACCAGGGCCTGCACATCCAGGATCAGGGCGACTTCGCCGCTGCCGAGGATGGTCGAACCGCCGATGCCGCGCATGTTGCGGAACAGGGTGCCCAGCGGTTTGATCACGGTCTGGAATTCGCCCAGCAGCTGGTCGACCACGATGCCGGCCTTTTGCCCGGCATACTGGACGACGACCACGTTTTCACGCGCCGGACGCTCGCCGGAAACTTCGAAGAGCTCGCGCAGGCGCACGAAGGGCAGTACCTCGCCCCTCAGGTTGATGTAGTCGCGGTCGGCACTGGTATTGGCCAGTTCGATGCATTCGATCACCATGTCCAGCGGGATCACATACGAGGCCTTGCCGACGCCGGTAAGGAAGCCGTCGATGATGGCCAGGGTCAGCGGCAGGCGGATGGTGAAGCGCGAGCCGGCGCCCGGCTCGGTCTTGACATCGACGGTGCCGCGCAGGGCGGTGATGTTCTTGCGCACCACGTCCATGCCGACGCCGCGCCCGGAAAGATTGGTGACCTTTTCCACCGTGGAGAAGCCCGGTTCGAAAATCAGGTTGACCACTTCCTGGTCGGAGAGCGTTTCGCCGGCCTGGATGACGCCTTTTTCGATGGCCTTGGCCTGGATCCGGTCCTTGTTGAGGCCGCCGCCGTCATCGACCACTTCGATGACGATGCTGCCCGAGTCATGGAAGGCATTGAGCTCGACCCGGCCCTTGACCGGTTTGCCGGCGGCGGCACGCGCCGCGGCGGATTCGATGCCGTGGTCCATGGCATTGCGCACCAGGTGCATCAGCGGGTCGCCGATCTTCTCGACCACGGATTTGTCGAGTTCGGTCTCGGCACCGTTGATGACCAGTTCGATATCCTTGTTGAGCTCCTTGGAAACGTCGCGGGCAACGCGATGGAAGCGGTTGAAGGTTTCGCCGATCTGCACCATGCGCAGGGCCAGCGCCGAATCGCGGATGCTTTCGACCAGCCGGGTGAGGACCGAGGTGGCCTCCATCAGCGTGCCTTCGCCGCTCTTCCTGGCCAGCAGGTTGGCCGAGGCGCCGGCGATGACGAGTTCGCCGACCAGATCGATCAACTGGTCGAGCTTGTCGGCGTGGATGCGGATCAGGCTGGCTTCGGCGGCCTTCTTTTCCGATACGGTCTTCTGCTTGGCCGCCGCGGCCTCGACGATCTCCGGCTGCACGCTGTTCTGCTGGATCAGGATATTGCCCAGCGGCGGTAGCGGCGCCGTATCGTCAGCGCCGACTTTGTTGGTCTGCTGGCGCTGCAGGCCGGTCTCAAGTTCTTCGCGCGTCAGGGCGCCGCTCTTGACCAGGATTTCGCCCAGGCGCATGGTTTCTTCGGGCAGGGCCTCGATCAGGCCGAGGAATTCCTCGACCTTGCTGTTCGGCGGCAGGATGTGCAGGTCGCAGTCGTCGCGGCAGAAGTCGAACACGCGCTCGATGGCTTCCTTGCTGGCGTGGCTGCGGAAACTGATTTCGAAACCGAGGTAACACAGCTCCGGATCCATCTCGTCGGCGACGGGCAGGGCGTCGGTCAGCGTCGCCATGTGGGCGATTTCGCCCAGGTTGAGCAGGTAGCGCAGGAAGGCCAGCGGGTCCATGCCGTTCTTCAGCACATTGCGGCCGAAGCGCACCGAGATGTGCCAGCAGTCATTGACCGCGGCGGATGAATCCTGGCGCTGGACGCCGCTCTCCGTTTCGGCCAGCTTGCCGGCTTCGGCCTTGCGCTCGCCGAGGAAGGGCTTCAGTTGTTCGCTAATGCCTTCACCGGCGCGCGCCGTATCCTCGTCGGCTTCCATCTGGCCGCGGGCGACGAGGTCGAGCAGGATGCCGATGTGGTCACAGCCGAGCAACAGCGCCGAAATCATCTCGCCGCTGACCTCGATTTCGCCGTTGCGCAGGCGGTCGAGCACGTTCTCGAGGACGTGGGTGAATTTTTCGACAGTGTGGATTTCCACTACGCCGGCGCCACCCTTGATGGTGTGCGCGGCGCGGAACACGGCATTGATGGTTTCCGGGTCGCGATCGCCCTGTTCCAGCTGCATCAGGCCGGATTCCATGGCCACGAGCTGTTCGCGGGCCTCGACCGAAAAAACGTTGAGAATTTCGTCCATTTTCTGCTCCCTTTCAGCCTTGTTCGCCGGCAGGAATCACCAGCGGGTCGCCGAAGAAGGCCACCATGTTGAAAAATTCGATGACCTCGCGAACCGCCGTGCTGTGGCCGACGATGCGCAGGACGCTGCCGAGGCGCTGGCTTTCGCGCTTGGCCATCGCCAGCAGCTGGAAGCCCGCCGTATCGATTTCGCTGACATGCGACAAGTCCAGTTCGAGCACCGCATTGGCGCGCACGTCCTCGAGCAGGCGCTGCTTGATTTCGGTCGCGTGGTAGATGCCAAACTCGCCTTCGACGAGGAGGCGGGTTGCGCCCTCCGCGGTGGTCTGGGATGTGAAGTTCATCGTCTGGGCTCCTAGAACAATTCAACTTTCGGGCCGGCCTTCTGGTCGGCGTTGCCGCTTTGCGTCACGTTGTTGTGCGTGCTGCGTTGCGAATCCATTACGTAATTGCTGTAAATCTGGTCAAGATGGGACGACAAGGGCTGAAATTCGAAGACGGGGTCTTCAAGCTGGGTGAGGCGCTCGGCCAGCATGCGGGTATGGCCGTCGAGGCGGTTGAGGGCATCCATGACCTGTTCGATCTGCTGCCGGGTGACGTCCTGGAACTGCACGCTGGCCAGGGCGGACATGAACATCTCGGCCAGTTGCTGGCTGCTTTCGGTAATGGTGCCCATGACGCCGGCACCGTGTTCGGTGACTTCCCGGTAGCTGCGACCGAGATCGTCGAGCTGGGTGGCGAAGCTTTCCAGGGCTTCGCGTTCCGATGAGGCATTGTCCTTGGACAGCTTCTCTTCGAACTGGGACTCGATCGAATCGGCCACGGTCTGGATGCCGCTGCTGATCTTGCCCACGGCTTCGTCGGTGGCGCGCGACAGTTTGCGCACCTCGTCGGCGACGACGGCGAAGCCACGACCGGCGTCGCCGGCGCGAGCCGCTTCGATTGCGGCATTCAGCGCCAGCAGGTTGGTCTGGCCGGAGATGTTGCGGATCAGATCGACCAGGGTGCCGAGGGACCGCGCTTCCTTGACCACGTGGGAGATCCGTTCGCGGTCTTCCAACGATGATGCGACCCGCTCGCGGATGTAGCTTTCGAGGGTGTCGATCAACTCGTGGTTGCGCGCGATCCGGTCTTCGGATGAATGTAGCAGGCGGGCGGACTCGTTGGTGGTGGTCTCGACGTAGCGACCCAGGCGCGAGATGATGTCGTCGATGTTCTGCAGGCGGCCGGCGATGTCGAAGGCCGCCTTTTCGGTTTCGGAGACCACGCTGTTGAGCTGGCCGCGCACCACATCGTTGAAACCCTGTACGCCGCGCAACTCGCCGGCGACCTGTTCGACCGCATTGACGACCTTGCCGTTGCGCTCCGTGGCTTCCTTCTGGGCGTTGGCCATGCCGTATTCCCAGTCGCGATAGATCGCGGCGGAAACCATGTGTTGCGCCAGGAAGGCGAAGGCGACCACGGCGAAGGTGCCCAGGCCATCGCCCAATGACGGCCTGATCGAGAGCGAGGGCAGCAGGCTGCCATGGAACCAGTCGTGGAGCAGGGTAACCATCAGGGCGGTTACCACCCCGACCGCAAGCGCGACTACTACCGAGCGCTGCACCATGAGTTTGTTGTCCATCACCGCAGCACCAGCTTGATGGTGTTCAGCAGCTCATCCGCCGTGGCCGGCTTGACCAGCCAGCCCGAGGCGCCCGCCGCCTTGGCTTCCATGCGCTTGGCCTGCTGCGATTCGGTGGTCAGGAACAGGATCGGCATGAACTTGTAGTTCGGCAGCCCCCGCACTTCCTTGATGAACTCGATGCCGTTCATTCCCGGCATGTTGAGGTCCGTGATCAGCAGGTCGACCTTGATCCCGCTCTTGAACTTGCCCAACCCCTCGGCCGCGTTACTGGCCTTTTCCACCGCATAGCCCGCTTTGGTCAGGATGTTCGAGATCGACAGCAGGATCGTCGCCGAATCGTCAACCAGCATGATTGTGCTCATAGCCCATTCCCCAATATCTGCTTCAGTCAGGGCGGAGTCGGAACCGGATCGCCCGGCACGGCTACCGCTTTTTTTACGCAACAGGATCGTCTCAAAGCTGCAGGCATTTGTTTATCCGTGAATTACGCGGCAAGTTGCGGGATATACGTAGCTGTTGCCCGGCGAATGCCTGCCCAAATCCTTGAGATGGAAAGCTCTTTTGGCCGGATCCCTTGCCGATACGGCGTTGCGGCGCAATAACCGGCATGCGGCGGACGGGACGGGTTTGATGTTGCGCAAAATACGGAGCGGCGCTCCGTACTTGCCGCAGGTGGCCTGCGCACCATTTGCCGTTATGATTGCAACCTAAATGAAGCAGCCGGGAATCGTTCCCGGCGACATGCGGAACCGTTTTCCATGCTCCTGATTGTCGGCTACGTCATCATCCTTCTGGCCTCCGTAGGCACCTATGCCGTGCACGGCAGCCTGGCTGCCCTCTGGATGCCAATGGAATACGTGGCCATTCTCGGCCTGGCGGTGGGGGGCTTCATCGCCGGCAATGGCATCAAGGCGGTAAAGGCCACGCTGGCCGCGCTGCCCAAGGTGTTCAAGGGATCGCATCTCAACAAGGCTCTGTACATGGACCTGTTGGCGATGCTGTTCGAGATCCTGTCCAAGGTGCGCAAGGAAGGCCTGATGTCGATCGAGAACGACATCGAGAACCCCGAGGAAAGCCCGATCTTCGCCAAGTACCCGACCATCCTCAAGGATCACCACGTCATCGAATTCACCAGCGACTACCTGCGCATGATGGTCGGCGGCAACCTCAATGCCTTCGAGATCGAAAACCTGATGGATGTCGAAATCGAGACCCACCACCAGGAAGCCCATGTCCCGGTGCATGTGGTGACCAAAATGGCCGACGGCCTGCCGGCTTTCGGCATCGTCGTGGCGGTGATGGGCGTGGTCAACGTGATGGGTTCGGTCGGCGCGCCCCCCGCCGTGCTGGGCAAGATGATCGGCGGCGCCCTGGTCGGCACCTTCCTCGGCATCCTGATTTCCTACGGCTTCATCGCTCCGGTGGCAACCCAGCTGGAGCAGAAGGTCGAGGAGGAGGGCAAGATCTACCAGGTGATCAAGACGGTGCTGCTGGCGAGCATGAACGGTTACGCGCCGCAGGTGGCCGTCGAATTCGGTCGCAAAGTCCTTTATTCCGGCGACCGCCCGCGCTTCATCGAACTCGAGGAAGACCTGAAGGCGCGCAAGGGCAAATGAGCCCGGCATGCATGCGCAGGGCTGAGTCATGAGCGACGATACCCAGCAACCGATAGTCGTCAAGAAGGTAAAAAAATACGCGGCCGGGGCCCACGGCGGCGCGTGGAAGATCGCCTATGCGGACTTCGTCACGGCCATGATGGCTTTCTTCATGCTGATGTGGTTGCTCGGATCCACCACCCAGGCCGATCTGCAAGGCATTGCCGATTATTTTCAGAACCCGCTCAAAGTCTCGATGGCCGGTGGGTCCGGTTCCGGCGATTCCTCATCGATCATCCAGGGCGGCGGCAAGGACCTGACGGCCTCGGTCGGGCAGGTCAAGGCCGGCGAAATCGAGGCGCCGCGCAAGACCATCAACTTGCAGAAGCTGAAGGCGGAATATGAGCGGCAGGAACGCCAGCGTCTTGAGGGCCTCAAAGCCGACCTGGAACAGATGATCGACGCCAGCCCGACGCTGAAACAGTTCAAGAACCAGATGCTGCTCGACCTGACCAGCGAAGGCCTGCGCATCCAGATCGTGGACGAAAAGAACCGCCCGATGTTCGATTCGGCAAGTTCCGAGGTCAAGCCTTACACCCGGGTGATCCTGCGCGAGATCGGCAAAGTTCTGAACAAGGTCGAGAACCATGTCAGCCTTTCCGGACATACCGATGCCCAGCCCTTTGCCGGCGGCAACCGTGATTTCAGCAACTGGGAATTGTCCACCAACCGGGCCAATTCCTCACGCCGCGAGCTGATCGCCGGCGGCATGGTGGATTCCAAGGTGATGCGGGTGGTGGGGCTGGCTTCGACCGTGCTCTACGACAAGCAGGACGCGTACAACCCGATCAACCGGCGCATCAGCATCGTCATCATGAACAAGCGCACCGAGGAGGCGATCCTCGCCGATGGCAAGAGCGTGGAGGTTGAAGGCGCCCAGGAAGTCGAAGGTGCCACCGGCACGGCGCCGGCCGCGTCTCCTGCTGCGCCGCCAGCCACGCCGCGCTGAACCGGACCCGGGCGATCAGGCGATCGCGGGCTCGGTCTTGGGTTGTTTTGCCAACAGTTTTTCGGCCTCGGCGGCGTGCACGGTTTCCACGCGGGTCAGGAACTCGGCGACCTTGGGAAAGTTGTGCTTCAGCGCGACATCCGAGGCGCGGCCCGAGGGGCCTTCAATCAGCGTCGATGCGCCGCGCCTGATCAGCATCTGCACCATCTTGAAATCGCCTAGCCGCGACGCCTTCATCAGCGGGGTCATGCCGTCCGGGCTGGGCAGATCAACATCGAAATCCATGGTCAGCAAGGTCTTGAAATACGACCGGTTACGCTTGTCGATGGCGTCGGCCAGCATTTGCGTCGCCTCCGGGTTTGGCTTGCGCTTCTTGGGTTCCAGGCCGGTCGGCAGCGCCTTTGCCGAGTAATTGAGCACCGACAGGGCGACCATGGCGATCAGGGCGATCAACATCGGGGTCTGGCTGATCCCGAGCGATGCCGCCCATTGCTCCGGCAAGTTGGCACCGATCGCCAACAGGAAATAGATCAGGAAAAAGAAGAACCGGACATACAGAAACAGGGCAAAGACCACCATCAGGCCCAGCATCGCCATGAGCAAACCCTGCTCGATGCCGATGCCGTCGAGGATCGTGCGCGGCAGATTGGCAACCAGCGCCATGGTGGCAACGAGGCCGAGCAGCGTCCATTCCCGTATTTGCTTTTGCCGGACAATGTCGATGGCCATGTCGATTCCTTGGGGTGGATGTGGGCTGGGTGTGAGTCTAAAACAATCCAGACAGAATGGCAGCATTTGCCGGATCCCCAAAAAATGTGGCGGCGCGGGGCGCTCGATATCCATTTTCCTTATCGGCTTGAAAGCGCTTTTCATTGCAAAAAGTGCTTCCGAACCGGCTAGACTTCCATTTTTGTGCAGGGCGTCAATCCGGCACAGGACATAAGGGAGAAAAGTCATGACGCAGAAATGGGTATTTTCCTTCGAGGAAGGTGACGGCAAGAACAAGATGCTGTTGGGCGGCAAAGGGGCGAACCTCTGCGAGATGACGCAGATCGGACTCAACGTTCCACCCGGTTTCACGATCACCACCGATGCCTGTCACGCCTATCTCGACCAGGATGCGCTGCCCCCGGGATCGTGGGACGAGATCCTCACCTACATGAAGGATCTCGAGAAGAAGACCGGCAAGCAGTTCGGCGGTGCCGACAACCCCTTGCTCGTTTCGGTCCGCTCTGGTTCCTCGATGTCCATGCCGGGAATGATGGATACCATCCTCAACCTGGGCCTCAACAAGACCACGCTGAAGGGGCTGATCGCCCTGACCGGCAACGCCCGTTTCGGCTATGACGCCTATCGTCGCTTCATCCAGCTCTACGGCAAGATCGCGCTGGGCGTCGAAGACAAGCATTTTGACGATGCGATGGCAGCCATGAAGAAGAAGGTCGGCGTTTCACAGGATGTCGACCTCAAGGCCGAGCACCTCGAAGAGCTGGCCGATCAGTTCACCAAAATCATCGAAACCAACACCGGGCGGCCTTTCCCGGAAGACCCCTACAAGCAACTGGAGATCGCGATCCAGGCCGTGTTCCGTTCCTGGAACGGCAAACGCGCCATCGATTACCGCAAGCAGTTCCGGATCACCAAGGAACAGGCCAGCGGCACGGCAGTGAACATCTGCACCATGGTCTTCGGCAACATGGGCAACGATTCCGGCACCGGCGTCGGCTTCACGCGCAATCCCGGCACCGGCGAGAACATGATCTACGGCGAGTATCTGGTCAATGCCCAGGGCGAGGACGTTGTCGCCGGCATCCGCACGCCGAAGCCGATCGCCGACATGGAACACGACATGCCGGAGATCTACCGGCAACTGCTTGAGTTGCACAACCGCCTTGAGTCGCATTACAAGGAGGTGCAGGACTTCGAATTCACCATCGAGCGCGGTACGCTGTACTGCCTGCAGACCCGCAACGGCAAGATGAATGCCCAGGGCATGGTGCGCACCTCGGTCGAAATGTTCAAGGAGGGGCTGATTTCCAAAGAGAAGGCCCTGCTGCGGGTTGATCCCGCGATGCTGGAGCAACTGCTGGTGCCGCAGCTGTCGCCCGATTTCAAGGGCAAGCCGCTGGCCGTGGGCTTGCCGGCGTCACCCGGTGCGGCATCGGGCAAGATCGTGTTCGATGCGGATACCGCGGAAGCACGGGGTCGCGCCGGTGAACGCATCATCCTGGTGCGCGAAGAAACCAAGCCGGAAGACATCCACGGCTTCTTCCAGGCCCAGGGCATCCTCACCAGCCGTGGCGGCAAGACCTCGCATGCGGCAGTGGTGGCCCGCGGCATGGGCAAGCCCTGCGTTTCGGGTTGCGACGCGATCCACATCGACGACATCAAGAGATGCGCCACGATCGGCGATACCACGCTGCATGAAGGCGACGTGGTCACCATCGACGGCGGCAACGGCAAGGTCTATGCCGGTGAAGTGCCGACCGTGCAGGCGGAGTTCAACGAGCACATGGAAACCCTGCTGAAGTGGGCCGACCAGATGGCACGAATGAAAGTGATGGCCAATGCCGATACGCCGGATGACGCCGCCAAGGCGCGCGGCTTCGGCGCCATGGGCATCGGGCTGTGCCGCACCGAGCGCATGTTCAACGCCACCGACCGTCTGCCGATTGTGCAGGAGATGATCCTTGCCGAATCCAGCGAGGAACGTCAGGCGGCGCTCGATCGCCTGCTGCCGATCCAGCGCGCCGACTTCAAGGGCATCTTCAAGGCCATGAAGGGCCTGCCGGTGACGGTGCGCCTGATGGACCCGCCGCTGCACGAGTTCCTGCCGACGGCGGCCCAGCTGGAACTGGAAATCGCCCACTTGCACCATTTGCGCGATTCCCTGAAAGCCGTCGAAGAGTTGCCGGAAACCCTCAAGCTGCTGAGCCCGCGGCTGTATCAGCAGTATGCCGATGGCCTGACCAAGCTTGGCCGGGGGATGGAAGAATTCAAGGACAACCACCTCGAAGAAGACGTCATCCACAAGAAGGAAAAGACGCTGAAGAAGGTGCGCGCACTTTCGGAAGTGAACCCCATGCTCGGCCATCGCGGCGTGCGCCTGGGCATCACCTATCCCGAGATCTATTCCATGCAGATCCAGGCCATCCTCGAAGCGGCGGCACTTTGCGCCAAGGAAGGCATCGAGGTGCATCCGGAGATCATGGTGCCGCAGGTGGCGACGGTCGAGGAACTCAAGCGCATCCATGGCGTGGTCCAGCGCATCCACAAGGTGGTCGAACTGACCCACGGCATCAACGTCGGCGTCAAGTTCGGCAGCATGCTCGAAGTGGTGCGTGCCTGCCTGCGCGCCGGGCGCATGGCCGAAGACGCGCAGTTCTTCAGCTTCGGTACCAATGACCTGACCCAGGCCACCTTCTCGTTCAGCCGCGAGGATGCCGAGAACAAGTTCCTGCCGGCGTACATCGAGACCGGCATCCTTGAGGACAACCCCTTCGAGGTGCTGGACCAGAAGGGTGTCGGCGAGTTGATGAAGCTGGCGGTGAACGAAGGTCGCAAGACCAACCCCGAGCTCAAGATCGGCATCTGCGGCGAACACGGTGGCCATCCCGGATCGATTCAGTTCTGCCACAGCATCGGCCTGAGCTATGTTTCCTGCTCTGGTCCGCGCGTTCCGATTGCCCGCCTTGCTGCTGCGCAGGCGCAGTTGCAGGACGCCGGAGGCAAGGTCACAAAGAACGCCTGATGCCATAATTGCCCCATGGATGACGAGGAATTCATGGGGCAGGCATTGGAGCTTGCGCGCCAGGCCGGGGCGGCGGGCGAGGTTCCGGTGGGCGCGCTGGTGGTGCACGAGGCTGAAGTGGTCGGCCGCGGCTGGAACCAGCCCATCGGGCGCCACGACCCGACCTCGCATGCCGAAATCATGGCCCTGCGCGATGCCGCCGACCGGCTCGGCAACTACCGCCTGCCGGGTTGCACACTCTATGTCACGCTCGAGCCTTGCGCCATGTGCGCCGGGGCGATCATGCATGCGCGCATTGCGCGGGTGGTGTTCGGGGCCCGCGATCCCAAGACCGGTGTTGCCGGCAGCGTCATCGACCTGTTTGCCGAGACTCGCCTGAACCACCATGCATCTGTCGTCGGCGGCGTCCTCGCCGGGCCCTGCGGTGCGCTGCTCTCGTCCTTTTTTGCCGCCCGGCGCGGACGCATCGAGGTGGCGTGATGCCGGACCGGCATATCCGCATCAGCCTGCCGCAGCAGACGCTCGAGCTGTTTGATGCGCGCGGCGAATTGCTGCGGCGTTACGCGGTATCTACGGCGCTGAATGGGGCAGGGGAGACGCAGGGCAGCAACTGCACCCCCCGCGGGCGGCATATCGTGCGCGCCAAAATCGGTGACGGGGCCGCGCCCAACACGGTGTTTCGCGGCCGGCGACCGACCGGGGAGACCTGGACAGCGCAACTTGGAAACGAGTTTCCCGGGCGCGACTGGATCCTCTCGCGCATCCTGTGGTTATCCGGCAAAGAACCGGGACGCAATCGGCTTGGCGATGTCGATACCATGCGCCGCTATATCTACCTGCACGGCTCGCCGGATACCGCGAGCATGGGGAGTCCGGGTTCGATCGGCTGCGTACGCATGCGCAACCAGGACATCATCGAGCTTTTTGACCTGGTGCCGCCCTATACCGCGGTCGATATCGTCGAGTTCGGTATCGAGGCCGGAGACTGGCCGCTGTTGGCAGCGCGCGCGGGCCATGTGCGGACGACAGTTTTCGTCGACGAACAGCAGGTGCCACCCGAGCTTGAAATGGACAGTCATGACGCGGAAAGCCTCCATGTGCTGGCCTGCGATACCGCGGGCAGGGCCATCGGCACCGGGCGCTTGCTGCCCGACGGACACATCGGCCGCATGGCGGTGCTGGCCGAATGGCGCGGGCGCGGCGTCGGCCGGGCCCTGATCGAGCGACTGCTGGAGGAGGCGAAGCGCATCGGCATGGCACAACTGGTACTGAACGCCCAGACCAGCGCGATCGGCTTTTATCAACGTTTCGGGTTCGCGGAGGATGGCCCCGAGTTTGTCGAGGCCGGCTTGCTGCACCGGACCATGCGGCGGTCGGCCTGAATCAGCGTGCGCTGCTTGCGGTAAAGCGGAAGCGCCGCCGGGGGCCGATGGCGGCGTCAGGCAACCAGGTCTGCTCGTCGAACGTGATCCTGCCGCCGGACTCCTGGATGAAGACGGTGGAACTGCGGGTGCCATAGGCAGGTGATTTGACGAACGCGGCCGACAGCAGGCGTTCCCAGTCCAAAGGCACGCCGGTCTGCGGCAAATGCTCGTCGGGATGCAGGCTGTCGTCGCGCAGCAACTCAAACAAGCCATTCTCGTCCGGCAGGTCCTCGATGGCACGGCTCAACGCCGTCTTGCCAGCGCCGACTTTTGGCCACGGTGTGTCGAGCAGGTGATTCGACACCCCATATACACCGGGTGCCAGTTCCCGCGACACCTCGCCCACGTTGGACGACCACCACAGACTTTCGCCGTCACCGACGAGAAGGTTGTAGCCGTTGCATTGGCGGGCCAGGGGGGCGATCTGATCGAGATAGCCCTGTGGGCTGGCATTGCCGGCGAGGAAGTTCGCCACCAGCCCCCCTCGCGAAGGCACGCCGCTGCGCATTTGCGCCGGATCGCGGTAATTGGTCAGCGCCGCGAAACGTCCGCTGCGCGTGACGCCCATCCAGCTGCCCCCGGCTTCGAGGTCATGCCCCGCCAGGATATGCGGGGCTTCGCTCCAGAATCCGGCGGGGGCGGTGGGCCGGACAAAGAATTCATCGCGATTGGCGGCAACCACCACGGGGTAGTCGCGGTGTGCCCGCCAGGCGACGAAAATCAGGCACATGACGCCTCAGGCCGCCGCCGGCTCGTCATCTTTCACGACATACGGAAGCGAGAGGAATTCCAGGCGCTCGCCGTCGAGACTGGCGATGCGAACTTCGCCGCCCTCCCGGGCACCGATCTGGACGCAGACCAGGCATTCGTAGCCGCCGGCCGGGGAGGGGGCCACGCTGACAATGGCACCACAGTGCTGATTGCCCGTCTCGGGCGCGAAAACATGGGTTCCCGGCGCCGGAGCAGTTCCGAGGCGGGCGCGAAAGGTGCGACGCTTGACCTTGCCCAGGTACTGGGTGCGGGCAACGATCTCCTGTCCCGGGTAGCAACCCTTGGTAAAACTCACGCCAGCCACGGCGGGCAACTCCATATTCAGCATTTGCGGCACAAACGCTTCTTGCGTGGTGGCGACGATGCGCGGCTGGCCGGCAGCGATTTCCAGCCAGTTCCACACCGGAAGTGCCACAGGTTTGGCGAATGCCGCCAATTCCCGCCAGCGCTCTGCCGCCTGCGCGGGACGCAGCGCCAGCAGCCAGCGCGTTTCATCGAGGCGGATGACGTGTCCGCCGGATATCGCCTCCAGGCCGAATCGCGGCAGATCTCGCGGAACCGACGGCGGCACGGCGGTGGTGCCGACAAGCGCGAACTCGCTGGTGGCGTCGCTGAGTTTGACCTTTGCGCGCAGGACGTACATCGACAGCTTCTTGAGGATCGCCGGCAGGATGTCCCTGGGCAGCATCAGCAGGAAGTCGTCGCCATCGCGCCAGATCAGGAACAGCGCAAGCAGGCGGCCCTTGGCGGTGCAAAGACCGGCAAACCGGGCGTTTCGAGTCGTGATGCCCTTGATGTCGTTGGTCATCAGGTTGTGCAGAAATTCTGCCGCATCGACCCCGGTGGCACGAATCAGGCCCTGATCGGCGACCGGCGCCAGCACCGTGCCGTCGCGCGCCGCCGCAAGTTCGCCGACAAGCGAACCGGAACTGCTGCCATCGGCCGCAAAGCCTTGGCTGGTGAGAAACGAAGTCCAGTCCTGAGTCATAATGTCCGTCCGGTTTGAAATGCACGCGATGCTATTATCGCGGCAAGCCTGCACGTTGAGTCGGTTCATCATTTCTTCAAGGTCATCATGCGTACATTCAAGATAGTCCTGTTGCTGGTGATACTGGCCTTTCTGGGTGCCATTGTCGGTGCCAGCTGGTTCACCGTTCGTCACCTGCCGATGCGCAGCGATACGGTAACTTTCTCGATTCCGCCCGGGGCCAGCTTGCGCGCGGCAGCACAGATCATCGAAGCGGCGGGAGTCGATCTGGCGGCGTGGCAACTCGAAATCCTCGGCCGCGCGATGGGACGTTCGGCCAAGATCAAGGCCGGCAGCTATGAACTCGAAAGCGGCCTGACTGCTACCGGCCTGCTCGACAAGCTGACACGTGGCGATGTGCTCTTCAGCGAACTGGTTCTGGTCGAAGGCAAGACCTTTCGCCAGTTTCGGGCTGCGCTCAACGAACATCCGGATCTTTCGCACGATTCGATCAAGCTGAGCGACCAGCAGATACTAAAGGCCATCGGCGCCAAGGAACCGCATCCCGAAGGGCTTTTCTTCCCCGATACCTACCTTTTCGGCAAGGGCAGCAGCGATCTCGACGTCTTGCGCCGTGCCTACAAGGCGATGCAGCCGAAAATCGCTGATGCGTGGGCCAAGCGTGAAAGCACGATTCCGCTGAAGACCCCTTACGAACTGCTCATTCTGGCGTCCATCGTTGAAAAGGAAACCGGTCTTGCGGCAGATCGCCCCCAAGTTGCGGCGGTTTTCGTCAATCGCTTGCGTCGCAACATGTTGCTGCAGACAGACCCGACGGTGATCTACGGGCTGGGTGAGCGTTTCGACGGCAATCTGCGCAAGGTCGATCTGGTGACGGATACCCCATGGAACACCTACACCCGGGTGGGCCTGCCGCCGACCCCGATTGCGGTGCCCGGAATGGCCTCATTGCTGGCCGCCGCCAAGCCTCCTCCGAGTGACATGCTGTATTTCGTGGCCCGCGGCGACGGTTCGAGCGAGTTTTCTGCCTCTCTGGACGAACATAACGCTGCCGTCGCCAAATACCAGAAGCGCTGATCATGGCGCGCGGCCGTTTCATCAGCTTTGAAGGCATCGACGGTGCCGGAAAAAGCACGCAGCACGCCTGGCTTGTCGATCGTCTCAGGGCTCAGGGGCGGCAGGTTGTGGCAACCCGCGAACCCGGTGGCACTCCGTTAGGCGAAAAACTCAGATCCCTGCTGCTAGCCGAGCCCATGCACCTCGAAACCGAGGCGCTGCTGATGTTTGCAGCACGCCGGGAGCATCTGGTTCAAGTCATCGAACCGGCCTTGGCGCGCGGCGATTGGGTGGTCTGCGACCGGTTCGTCGATGCCTCGTTTGCCTATCAGGGCGGGGGTCGCGGACTGGAGTGGGCCAAACTGGAGCGATTGGCCGAGTGGGTACTTGGATCGATGCGTCCGGACTTGACGCTGATATTCGATGCTCCGGTCGCTGTGGCGCAGCAGCGCCTGCATGCCGCCAGCAATTCCCCCGATCGTTTTGAGCAAGAGCAAGCCGAATTTTTTGAGCGGGTTCGCGCAGCCTATCTGCGGATTGCGCGCGAGAATCCGCTCAGGGTGCGCGTGATCGACGCCACTCGGAGCATGGATTCAATTAACAAAGAACTTGAGAATATAGTTGCTACCATCTGATATTAAAGTAAATAAAGTATACGGTACGCAAATGGAGCAGCTCCTTGGCGGGGGCGTGGAGCGCTTGCCTCATGCGCTCCTTCTGCTCGGCCGGGAAGGCTTGGGCAAGTCCGCATTCGCTGAAGGCCTTGCCCATTTCCTGCTCTGCGAATCGCCGCACGCCACTACGGCTTGCGGAAGTTGCGACGCCTGCCGCTGGCTGGCAGCCGGTAACCATCCGGATTTTCGCCATGTCAAACCCGAGACGGAGGAGGATCCGGAGGAGGGGGGGCGTGAAAAGACCAAGAAGCGCGGCCCGGGAATCATCCGGATTGACCAGATTCGCGAGCTTGAGGCCTTTGTCTTTGTCGGCAGCCATCGCATGGGGCGGCGCGTGGTCCTGCTCACCGAGGCTGAGGCGATGAACGGGCCAGCTGCGAATTCTCTTCTTAAGATACTTGAAGAGCCTCCTGCATCTGTATATTTTATAATAGTTTCATCAAAGCCGAAATCACTGCTGCCGACCATTCGCAGCCGCTGTCGCGCACTACCTTTCCCGGCACCGGATGCCAATGCAGCGGTCGCTCTTCTGGCTGCCGAGGGCCTGGGAAAGCAGGCCGGGCGCTATCTGGATCTGGCCGGCGGGGCGCCGAAACTGGTTGCAAAATGGCATGAGGCCGGCTTGATTGCTCCTTTGGATGCACTGATTGACACGCTCCAGAATCCGCCATCCGACCCGATCGGTTTGGCGGCGCGGTGGGATAGCCTGCTGAAGTCCGACCCTGCATTCAGGCTGGAACACTTGGTGGAAGAACTCCAGCGCTGGCTTTTCGATCTCACGCAGGAGCGGCTGGCAGGGAGCCTGCGCTATCACGGTGCCTGGCCCCGGCCCAAGTCCCCAGCCGGCAAGTTGCATCCGTCGGCACTTTTTGCTGCCTGGAAAGAGTTAATGCAATTTCGACGAAGCGCTCGCCACCCATTGAATCAACAGCTATTTCTTGAGAGTCTGGCGGCTCATTTTCTGCGCGCCCTGCGTCCCGCATCGTCATGAGCCTGAATCTGATCGACTCCCATTGCCATCTTGATTTTCCCGAGTTTCATGGGCGGGAGGAGGAGTTTTTGGCAGCAATGCGTGTCAATGGCGTTTCTTCCGCGCTCATCGCGGGGGTGACCATGGAGCGGATGCCGGCGGTTTTTGCGCTTGTGGATCGATTTCCGAATCTCTTCGCGGCGGTTGGCGTGCATCCCGACACGACGGATGGCGAGGATGCCGACGAGGAGCGCCTGGTAAGTTTGTCGCAGCACCCGAAAGTTGTTGCGATTGGCGAAACCGGGCTCGACTACTACCGCCTGGAAGGGGATCTGGAGTGGCAACGTGAGCGCTTCCGGCGCCATATCCGGGCTGCGTTGGAATGCAATAAGCCTCTGATTATTCACACGCGGGAGGCTGCATCGGACACGCTTGAGATTCTTGAAAAGGAAGGTCAAGGCCGAGTCAGGGGGGTCTTTCACTGTTTTACCGAGACCTGGGACGTCGCCCAGAAAGCCCTGGCGCTGGGCTTCCATATTTCGATATCCGGCATTGTTACCTTCAAGAAAGCCACACAGGTTCAGGAGGTTGCCCGATTGGTGCCGGTGGACAGGCTGCTTGTCGAAACCGATGCGCCCTATCTGGCACCGGTGCCGCACCGGGGAAGATTGAATCATCCTGCCCTGGTCCGCCACGTTGCCGAAGAGGTGGCACGGTTGCGCGGGATGACGTTGGAAGAAATCGCCGTCGCCACAACACGCAATTTTGAGCATCTTTTTGGTATTCCCGAGCATGCGTAAGCTTCTGGCCGGACTTGGTTTTTTTCTTGTGCTTAGCGTCGCGCATGGTGGTGCCTACGACGAGATTCTGGAAGCCGCTGAACGGGGTGACAGCGTCGCGGTGGTTGCATTGCTACAGCGCGGCATGGACGTCAATACCACCGATCAAGCAGGAAACAGCCTGCTGATGATTGCTGCCCGAAACGGCAATGTGGAGCTGCTCGAGTTTTTGCTCAAAAGTCGCGCCGGGGTGAACAGACGCAATCGGTTTGGTGACACGGCGATGTTGCTGGCGGTGGTGAACGGCAATCTCGATGCCGTAAAGGCTTTAAAACAGCATGGTGGGCAGCTTGATCCGGGGGGCTGGAGTGCCTTGCATTACGCGGTATTTGGTGAGAATCCGGATTTGCTTGCCTGGCTTTTGGCGCAGAAGCCCGGCCTTGATGCTCGCGCGCCGAACGGGCAGACGGCGCTGATGCTGGCCTCCAAAATGGGCAAGCTCGAATTCGTCAAACAGCTGATTGATGGCGATGCCGACATGGATCTGGCTGACTATGAAGGCGTCACGGCGATCGCGCTGGCCAAACGGGGCGGTTTCGATGCGATTGTGGCGTACTTGCGTAGCGTCGGTGCCGTCGAGTGATGGTTAATAGTTACCGGTTTAGATTCGGATAATTGGCATTATGTCTACTAATGTCGGGATTGCAGCGCTGATGACGATGCTGTTGCTGGGCGCTTGCGTGGCCCCGCCACCCATGCCTGAGCCGCCGCAAAGTGAAAGCGAACCGGAAGCGGCGCAACCGACCCTGGCGACAGACCGTGTTGCTCCCAAGGCGCCCAGATCTTCGCCTCCCAAATCGACCAAGCCACGTCCGATACCCACCCGTGCACTCAATGTCGCAACCAATTGCAATTTTCGCGACGAGACCGGCTACAACGGCCGCTTGAAGCTATCCATTGAAAAGGCAAAAATTCAGGCATTTGAAGCAACGGTGAACGTCCCCCAGCATGGCGCCTGCCGCTTCGACTTGAAGAACTTCCGCCAGACGCGCGAATTGCCTACCGTCGAACTCAGCCACCTTCGCGACAAATGCGTGGTGCGCGTCTGGGAACAAGGCGAGCGCATCACCGTGGCCTTCCAGGACTGCCGAACGCACTGCTCGGGAAACGCCTGGGAGCACCTCTGGCCGATTCTTAACGATACACGGGACGGTTCCTGCGCCTGAGCCGCCGAGCCAGGTTTAGCCACCTGGACCAGGAACAGCGTTGAATCCGAAACGATGTGCCACCTGCTGGCGTGGTATCGATTGCAGCAGCAAGCCCCGCCAGTAAATCTGCATCTGATCGGGCAACAATCCGGCGAGGCCGCAATCATCCAGCGATTTGCCACCGCCGGTGCGGCATGCGTCAATGAATCCGCCGAGATCACGGTCATCAAGCAAGCCGATGCCAGCCGGCGTCTCCAGCAGCACATTGCCTTCATCGTCGAGCCAGACTGCACCGGCAGCGCCGGCTTCGCTGCCGGTGTGGTCAAGTAGTCGCCCATCGAATTCGAAACGAAAAATCAACGGGGTGTAGTCGAGCGCCACATACACGGCCTGAGGACCATTCTGGAAGATCCAGTTACCCTTGCCGTCCGTTCCGTAATGCCGGTTGATGAAGGCCACCAATCCGCTGTGGCGTACCAGATCGCCCTTAAGGCGCCAGTTGCCGCGCCTGTCGAGGGACAACCACCCGTAGCAGGCCGGGACATCGGGCCACCTGACGGCAGCAGCCGGATTCCCCGGGTTCATCCGGGCAGCAGCAACCGGCAATACTCAGTGATGGTGGCCGTGCTCACCATGGACATGGCCGTGGGTAATCTCTTCCTGCGTCGCCGCGCGCACACTATCCACGGTGCAGGAGAAAACCAGGCTGATGCCGGCAAGCGGGTGATTGCCATCCACCACAACCTTGTCGTCAGCAATATCGGTGATGGTGAACAGTCCATCTTCGCCTTCGCCGTCTTCGGCGCCGCGTTCGAACTGCATCCCGACCTCGATGTTCTCGGGAAAAAGCTGGCGCGGCTCGATGGCCACCAGATCCGCGTCGTATTCGCCGAAGGCTTCCTCGGGTTCTAGCCGAACCTCAAGTGAATCACCGATGGCCTTGCCCTGAAGTTCTTCTTCGATTCTGTCAAAAATGCCACCGTAACCGCCATGCAGGTAAACCAGCGGATTGGTCCCCTCGTCGATCGTACCGCCGTCGCAGTCGCAAACGTTGTACTTGAGGGTGACTACGGTGTTCCTAGCGATGAGCATGATGTTTTCCCTTGCCATTGAGGCTTTTCACGAGTTGATAAACCTCGGCGGCATGTCCCTTGGGATTCACATCGTAGAGGGCGTGACGGACAATTCCGTCCTTGTCGACCACGAAGGTCGACCTTATGACACATAACTTCTTGTGGCCGTCGCGTTCGCGATACTGGCAAACGCCGAACTTGCGGCATACCTCGCCTTCCTCATCCGACAGCAGCCGGATCGACAAGCCATGCTTGTCGCGAAAGTCGGCATGGGAAAGGCAGTCATCACGGGAAACGCCGAGGATCACGCAATCATGTTTGGCAAAGTCATTTTCGTGATCGGAGAAAGCGGCCGCTTCGAGCGTGCAATACGGGGTTCCATCACGAGGATAGAAAAACAGCACCGCATGCTGCCGGCCGCGAAGCGATCCGAAGTCGAACCATTCCATGTCGGCATCGGGCAACGAAAAATCAGGTGCCATTTCACCCGCATGCAGCATTCCCACTCCTCCGGCAGCCATCTCGGTTCATTGTAACCGAGACAGAACGGAAGATATCAAGCGCTCTCAACCGCTGCCTCGATGTCCGCCATATCCTCGCGCCGATGGGGGCTTGCCAGGTATTCCTGCGAGCGCATTTCGATCAGCCTGCTTACGGTGCGGGCAAATTCACTGGCCTGCACCCCTTCGGTGTAAAGCTCGTCCGCCGGACACGCGGCGCCGACGATGAACTTCACGCGGTGGTCGTAAAGGACATCGACCAGCCAGGTGAAGCGCCGCGCCGCATTGGCCATGTCGCGAGTCATGCGTGGAACCCCGGAGAGAAACAGCGTGTGATGCCGGTTGGCCAGCCACAGGTAATCGTTCTGCGATCGCGGACCTTCGCAAAGCGTGGAGAAATCAAACCAGATGACGCCCGGCGCGCGATGAACCACCGGCAGGATTCTCCCCAGCACCTGGACTGGCCGCGCATGGCCGGCTCCACCCGCGATGGCATGGAAGGTTCGCTCTATCGAAGCTGAGGCCTCGGGGCTGAGATGGGGATGAAAAACCTCGGCCTGTTCGAGTGCGCGCAGTCGATAGTCGATCCCCGCGTCGATCTCGATGACGTCTAGTGTTTTGCACAGCAAATCGATCGTCGGTAAAAACAGCTCGCGTTGCAGTCCATTCGGGTACAGGCCTGCCGGCGGATAGTTGGACGTGATGCAAAACACGACGCCGGCATCGAACAAAGCCTGCATCAGGCGTCCAAGCATCATGGCATCGGCGATGTCCGAGACATGGAATTCGTCGAAGCACATAAGCCGCGTTTCGCGCGCGATGCGGGCGGCGACCTGCGCCAGCGGATCGGGTTCGTTGCGATGCCGGCGCAAGGACTCGTGGATCTCGCGCATGAAGGCGTGGAAATGCACGCGGCGCTTACGCTGATACGGCACGGCAGCGAAGAAGCAGTCCATCAGGAAGCTCTTGCCGCGCCCCACCCCGCCCCAGAACCAGACGCCACGCGGCAGTTCCGGGCGCACCAGCAGCTTGCGCAGGCGGCCGCGACGCGCCGCCTTCAGCGCCAGCAGTTCGTCGTAGAACTTCTGCAGGCGCATCGCGGCAACCAGCTGCGCCGGGTCGGCAACGATGCCGCGCGCGGCCAGCGCGGCATTGAAGCCTTCGATCATGCCGTCCTTGGGGACGTTGAGGATTTTGTGCGGCATCAATGAAAAGGGCGGCCGGGAAAACCCGCCCGCCCTGTTACGGGGTTGGCCCGATTCTAGAAGTGCAGCGGCCGCTTGTCGACCGCCAGCGCCGCTTCGTGCACGGCTTCGGACAATGTCGGATGGGCGTGGCAGATGCGGGCGATGTCTTCCGCCGAAGCGTTGAACTCCATGGCGGCGACGGCTTCGGCGATCAGCTCCGAGGCGTTGGCGCCGATGATGTGCACACCGAGGATGCGATCCGTCTTGGCACACGCCAGCATCTTGACGAAGCCGGTGGTGTCGCCCTGCCCCAGTGCGCGACCGTTGGCGGCGAAGGGAATCTGGCCGCTGCGGTACTCGACGCCTTCGTTCTTCAACTGCTGCTCGGTCTTGCCGACCCAGGCTATTTCCGGATGCGTGTAGATGACCCAGGGCACTGTATCGAGGTTCACGTGGCCCTTCTGTCCGGCGATGCACTCGGCGACCATGACGCCTTCTTCCATGCCCTTGTGCGCCAGCATCGGGCCGGGCACGACGTCGCCCACCGCCCAGACGTTGGGCAGGTTGGTGCGGCAGTTGTGGTCGACGTTGATGTAGCCGCTGGGACGCAATTCGAGGCCGACGTTCTCGGCGCCGAGACCCTGCGTGTTCGGCACGCGGCCGACCGAAACGATCAGGCGGTCGCACTGCAAGGTTTTGGTCTCGTCGCCGAGTTCGTAATCGATCGTGACGCCCTTCTTGCCTGCCTCGACCTTGGTGATCTTGACGCCGAGCTGGATGTTGAGGCCCTGCTTCTGGGTAAAAGTCTTCCAGGCTTCCTTGGACACGGCCTGGTCGGCCGATGCCAGGAAATCGGGCATGGCTTCGAGGATGGTGACTTCGGAGCCG
>CAJBYR010000025.1 GCA_903959855.1 uncultured beta proteobacterium | reverse complement strand
GCCAGGTAGCAAAAACCATGAGCTGGACAGCGTTGCCCAGCGTGACGGCAACAGGCAAGGCTGCTGCGTCGCCTGTGCGCAACAAGATTAGCGGCACCGATGACTGCGATGACTTCGAACCTTGTGTCGCCGCTACGGGCCAGTCCCTCAAGGGGGGTTACCACCTAAAGAAACTACTGAACGACAACCACTGGAAGATGCTGGACCGCACTGAAAACGGTGACGGCCAGGGCAACGCGTGGTGCGAATTTGGCGACATTGACAGCGAGGGGCATGCGCGCGGCTGGAAGCTGGCCAAGCATATCGACCTGCTTCTCGCAGAAATTGCAGAACGCATCGCCGCCTTGTTGGCTGCGGGTTGGAACAGCGTTAGGGTGGTGACTGACCACGGCTGGTTACTCATGCCGGGCAAGTTGCCAACAATTCAAATGTCCAAAGACCTTACTGACAACAAATGGGGACGCTGCGCATCGATCAAGCCAGGCGCTTCTACCAGCGAGCGGTTGTACCCCTGGTTCTGGAACCCGAGCCAGCAGTTCGCCTTGGCCGACGGCGTGAGCTGCTACGGCAAATCGGTGGACTACAACCATGGCGGATTGAGTTTGCAGGAGTGCCTGACTCTGGAATTGATGGTGACCAGGGGCGGCGCTGCCACGGGCAAACCAATGGCGGAAGTGACGGACATTGCATGGAAGGGGCTGCGCTGCACGGTTGCTGTTGATGGCCAGTTTGGCAACCTGTCTCTGGATATTCGCACCCAAGCGGGCAACCCGGCATCCAGCGTGGTGGTAAGTGTGAAGCCACTCAGAGAAAACGGTACAGCATCAGTGGTGGTTGAGAATGAACGCCTGGAGGGTAACGACGCGTTTCTGGTCTTGCTCAGTGCGACAGGCGAGTTGGTGGCCGAAGCAAGCACCAAGATTGGTGGAGGATGATGAATGATTGAATTGGATCAGATTGATCGCAAGGCCGCTTCCGTACTGGAAGGGTATCTGGTCCGGAAAGACCTAGTCCGCACGTTTAGTCGGCAGTTTCCGGTCCCCACCTATGTTGTCGAGTTCATGCTCGGCCGCTATTGCGCCAGCACGGTACAAGAGGAAATCGACGAAGGTCTGGAGATTGTCCAACGCCAGTTGAAGTCCCGGACAATCAAGGCGGGCGAGGAAGAGTTATTCAAGGCAAGAGCACTTGAAACGGGCGAGGTGAAGATCATCGACCTGATTACCGCTCGGGTCGACAACAAAGGCGAGTATGTGGCGAGTTTGCCGAGCTTGCGCCTGAACGATGTTCGCATCAGCAGCGACTTGGTGAATCAACACGAACGCATGCTGACTGGCGGCTTTTACGCCGAGCTAGGGGTGACCTTCGATGTGGCCATTGCCCAGGAGAGCAAGGGGCGTCCGTTTGGTATTACCTCCCTCCGCGAGATTCAGCTCTCGAAACGCGATGTCCTGGATACCCTGGCGAAGGCGCGTCGCGAATTCACCACCGAGGAGTGGAAAGAGTTTCTGCTACGCTCAATCGGCATTGAGGCGAGCGCTTTGAGTGCACGGCAGAAAAATGCACTGCTCCTGCGCATGGTCCCTTTTGTCGAGCGCAATTACAACCTTGTGGAGCTTGGCCCTCGCGGCACCGGCAAGAGCCATTTGTTCCAGCAGGTTTCGCCCTATGCCCATCTGATTTCTGGCGGCAAGGCCACGGTGGCAAAGATGTTCGTGGAGAACACTGCCAAGGGCCGCCGGGGCTTGGTCTGCCAATACGACGTGGTCTGCTTTGACGAGGTTTCCGGCATTTCCTTCGACCAGAAGGATGGTGTAAACATCATGAAGGGCTACATGGAGTCCGGCGAATTCAGCCGTGGCAAGGAAAGCATCCGCGCGGATGGCAGCATCGTCTTGGTAGGTAACTTTGATGTCGATGTTGAAAACCAGCAGCGCATCGGCCATTTGTTTGGCCCCTTGCCACCGGAAATGCGCAATGACACCGCGTTTATGGATCGCATCCACGCGTTCTTGCCTGGTTGGGATGTACCGAAGATCAACAAGGATCTGGTAACCGACCATTTCGGGCTGGTGAGCGATTTCCTCTCGGAATGCTGGACCCAACTGCGGAATCAGAGCCGGGTCAGCGAATTGCAGAATCGCGTTTTCTTCGGTGGCGCACTCTCGGGCCGTGACACCAATGCCGTGAATAAGACTGTCAGCGGTCTGTTGAAACTGCTTCACCCAAGTGCCGAAGATACGGTGGCCGAGGAAGACCTCGAATGGGCAGTTCGCATTGCGATGGAAGTGCGACGCCGCGTGAAGGAGCAACAGAAGCGCGTCGGCGCCGCTGAGTTTCGCAACACGCATTTCAGCTACACCATGGGCACCGACGGTGTAGAGAAGTTTGTGTCGACGCCGGAACTGCAAAGCGACAACAGCATTGGCGGTGACCCGCTAGAGCCAGGCCAGGTCTGGAGTATCAGCCCTGGTGGTGTTGATGAGAACTCTGGTCTGTACCGAGTGGATGTCAATGAAGGGCCAGGCTCCGGGGTCAAAGTGCTCAACAAACCCATTCCCCAAGCCTTCCGCGAGAGCATGGGCTTCGCCGAGCAGAATCTGTACGCCCGATCTGTTCAGTTGGTCGGCGACAAGGATCCCAGGCAGCACGAATTCACGGTGCAACTTCGTGCGTTTGACGCGGCCAAGTCTGGCGCAAAGTTAGGTGTGGCTTCATTGGTTGCGCTATGCACGTCGCTGCTGAAACGAAGCGTGCGCGGGGGGTTGATCATCGTGGGCGAAATCAATCTCGGCGGCTCGATTGAGCCCGTACATAACGCGGTGACGATTGCCGAAATCGCCGTGGAGAAAGGTGCAACTGCGCTGCTGATGCCCGTTGCCTGCCGTCGCCAGTTGGTCGACCTGTCCGATGACATGGCCACCAAGATCGACATCCAGTTCTATTCCGATGCCAAAGATGCACTGTTGAAGGCCATGGCCGAGTGATTCGAAGGGGAAAACAACATGGCGCTTAATCTTGGCAAAGCAGTTCTCGACTTTCTCACGGCTCATCCAGACGAGAAGTTTTCTGCTCGACAGATTGCAGAGTGGATCTTCGCCACCTTCCCCGAAGAATGTCAGGCGAAGAAGGCGAACAGCCAGGCATTGGATACCGATACTGACTTGCTGCAACAGCTGGTCGCGGAAATCGGCTCGCGGCGTCCAGTTCTGCAGAAGAAGCATCCGGGACTAAAGATCACGGAAGGCAGGCCACGCAAGTATTACTTCTCTGAAAAGTCGGACAGTGCCGAAGTGGCTGCAGTTGAGAGCGGGAGTGGATCAACCACAACGGGTAAAGAGGATCCCAAGCTCGGGGAGCATGGCCTGTACCCGTTGCTGTCCACGTATTTGTGGGCGGAGTTCGGCGTCTATTCGAAACGCATCGATGAGAAGCGCTCGTCCAATAAGCGTGGCCCCAACGGCAACCGCTGGCTTTACCCAGACTTGGTTGGCATGGAAGACCTGGGGTCCGATTGGCACCAGGAAGTGAAGGACTGCGTCAATCAATACTCGGACAAGCGCACCAAGTTGTGGTCATTCGAGGTGAAGTTGCTGATCAATCGGTCGAACGTCCGCGAAGCGTTTTTCCAAGCGGTGTCCAACTCGTCCTGGTCTAACTTCGGCTATCTCGTAGCAGGCGAAATCGAAGGCCAGGAAACCCTCAAGGAACTGCGCATGCTGTTTGCGGCGCATGGCATCGGACTGATTAAGCTTGATGTTGAAAACCCGTCTGAAAGCCAGGTACTGATTCCGGCAAAAGAACGTGGCGAGATCGATTGGGACACCGCCAACCGACTGGCCACCGAGAACAAGGACTTCCTCGAGTACGTGAAGCTGGTGAAGCAGTTTTATCAGACGGGCGAGGCCCGCCTGGCGGATTGGGATGTACCGAAGGTGGCCGAATAGTCGCAGGACTATTCGAGGCAGCCGAACACAGTGAGTTGCTGATCGCCCTTGCTGAATTCGCCACGCCAGGTTTCGCGACCGTCAGCGCGTAGGCGGCTTACGATCAAATGAAAGCCTCCGCACCCATGTTGCGGGGCCGAGGCAAAGTCGGCCGTGTCGAATCTGGCTTCGCGTGCCAGGGTGGTTGCGATGGACTTCATCGCGTGCTCAAAGAGATCGAGCAGATTTGATTGAGTGGCGTCATCAATGCCGTGGCAGGAAATGTCCTCGATCACGGCTCGCTTGTATCGGTTGGTCATCATTAGCTCCTTCATTGCGGGAGATGACATGAACGCGCTGTTCGGCTTGAAAGCCAAGCTCTTACGGGCATTTCCGGATCATGCGTTACGAAGTAGTAGCGCAGCCTCAGCCTCACGTCGCGTGACAAGTCCGGGCAGCACTTTTCCTCCGCCATAGACCCATCTGCGTAGTTCCCTACCGGCAGCGGCCCAATCCATCTGGTTAATTCGCCGCCGCAGGGTTGATGTCTGCAACCGCCCAGCCCCCAGGTTGAACGTGAAATCTACGATGGCTGCCAGCCGCCCCTCGGGCTCGGTAGCCAGCACCGGGCAGTAGCGCAACGTCGCCGCCAGAGCCGTTTGCAGATCACGCGCCAGATAGATGTCGGCTTCTGCTTCGGTGATCGGCGGATGCTTTGGGTCGCACAGGTGGCCGTAGCCAATCGTCCAGAAGCCTGCCGGACAAATGTAGGGGACAGCCGTAATTTCGATGCCGCGCTTCACCTTGCGTTCGAATCCCTCGAAGCGTTTGGCAAGCTCGATGGCCGCCTGCGGCACATCCATCACGATCGCACCCGGTCAAATACACGCCCGAGGAACCAGAAATTCAGAACGCCGGCCCACAGCGCCTGATCCGCTTCCGTCCAGGCATGCAGGATCGCCGTACCCCAACCAGCGCCAGCCGTTACTGCCGCAACAAACGCCGCCGTCTTGGCCGCACAGTAAAGCAGCATGAACCAATACGTGATCACTGGCCGTACGCTGATCGACAAGGCATCGGCCCAGCGCACGCCGGAACGCTGCCCCTGCGCCGCTACCGCCTCGCGTAAGGCATCGATGGCTCCGGTATTCCACGCCGCATCGGCAGCAGCACCAATTTCGCCCATACGCTGCGCGCCACGCAGTTTTTCGAACTCCAGCGCCTTGTCCTGCATCGCCAGTTCGTGGCTGCGCTCGCCATTGCGGTCCATCCATTTCAGGATTTCGGGAGCCAGGCGAAACGCACCACCCAGCAGACCACCCAGTAGAGTCTCGATCATGGCGTCCCCCCGAATACTTTGAGTTTCAGGATCGTCCCGGCAAGCAACACCATCACGAACCCGGTCACCATCATCTTGATGATGGTCAGGCCAGCGGTTTTCTTGGCCTCGTTGAAGGCATCGAGCAGATTGCGCAACTCGCGAATGTCGTGCGCCGCATCCTCGCCATCGAGCCCAACCTCATGCAGTGCATGCCGTGCGCCGCGTTCTGCGGCACGCTCGAGAATCGCCTCGAACTCTTCTTGCGGCAGCGTCACCATCTTTCGCCGCTCCACTTGGTTTGCATCCATGTTTTCATCCTCCAGAAATGCGAAGCCCACCTCGTGGGTGGGCTCGCGGGTGTGAACCTGAACTTGTCGTTATGCCGGCCGACCTTGAGTGCTCACCCGACCTCGACCGTGACTTGGTGTTCGGTCATTGGTATTGGTCGTGCTGTCGATCTGTGTCAGCCGGCGTAGTGCCCGGGCGCGATCCTTGGGTGGCACGTCCGGTCGTTCGACGGTGTCCTGCGACTCGATCAGGGCGAGCAGCTTTTCTTTATCGGGGCCTTCGGGCATCGCATCGAGCACCGGCTGCATGCGTTCCAGAAACGTTTCTTGTGTTGCCATTCCAACCTCCTCAAACGGGATAAATCTGCCGCGCCACCGGTGACTTGGTGGCCATGCCATTGCGAACCTGCACACGGTCTCCTACCGCCAGCGTATCGACGGTGCGCGCCATGACCGCGCCTCGAGCGGTCGCGACCCGAATCACACTGCCTTCAATACCAACGACCGAGCCGACCTCGGATGACTCCGGGGCCAGCAGTCGCGTCAGTGCCTTCAGTGGAAACGTCATCGCGGTTGCTCCAGCGTCAGGTTGGCGTCGATGGACGCCTCGGAGACCGTGATCTGAATGCCGGTCACCTTGGCCCGGTAGGGGCTGGCAGTCGATGGATCCGTGGCCTCAATGATCTGGCCCAGCCGGAAGCCGGGCCGGAACACCACTGCCATGTCGATCTGGTTGAAGGCATTCGCGTTGGCATCCATTTCTGCCGTCCCGCGATGGATCAACGCCTCGTCTGCCAACAGTGGCTCGACGATGGGCGAACCCTCCCGCGCACCATCCTGGCGATACACCTCGATGATCATGGGTAGTTCCTCAAGATGCGGTCCCCTTGATCAGCGCCAGGATCGAGAAGTCTGTCTCGCCATTGAGCGTCGAGGGCGACGACAAGGCATAGACCGATGCCAGCGCATCGTAGGTGACCTTGGCCACACCCACCCCCTTGGCTGCCGCTTTGACGGTGACCTTGTCCGACTGGAGCGAGAGTCCACCAAGGCTGCGGCCGTACCAGACGGTCTGCGAAATGCCGGTACGCGCCGGCTTACCCAGATTGGCCGTGTCGGCATCCTCGAACATGATCTCCTCGGTCACACTCACCACCGCCGTACCTTGGCTGGATAGTGATCCGGCCGAACAGATGGTGTCGGTAATGCTGACGTTGTCGGACTTGTAGACCAGGATGTAAGCCGTTTCGCCTGGGTTGAACGAGGTGCGTCCGCCGTTCAGACCACCGGGCCGGGTATCGATCTCGGCCGACAGGTGACCGGCAGCCTCGGACCCGTCCGGGTTGCCAAACTGGACACGAATGGTGGCATTGGCCATGGAAAATCCTCTTCAATGTGATCAGGCGTCGACCAGGACGAATTGCACTTCCTCATCGACCGGAAGTGCGACGCGCCAGTCGAGCGATGTCGTCGTATAGGCGATGCGCAACAGGCTGCAGCCGGGCGCGGCAGCCACCAAACCCTGCCCATCGGCAACGAATGCCCCAAGCGCGCTGTGTTGCCAGATGCTGCTGGTGATGGCTGCGACCGGATAGCGCGTACTGGACTGCCCCTCGATGAATTCCACGGTCTCGGTTTCCGTGCGCGTCACCGCGCCGAGGCTGGCGACCACCGTGCTGGCGTGGCCGGTATGCACCAGCGCCACTGGACGGGAAACCGACAAATACGCGCGCACCGTGCCGCGATACGGGTCGTCTGGATCCACCACAAACTCGATCCGGTCAGACGCGGAACCCGTTGCCCCTTCTTCGTTGGCGATCGTGACCCGGTTGTAGCCGCGCATCGGCGCAATCTGTGAACTCACCGAGAGCACATCGGCGTCGAACAGGCTGCCGGCAGGCTGGGTGGCACCGTACTGTGGGATGCTGATTGGGTGTCGGCGTCGGCACACCACCGAACCCTCCGGATTGCTTTCGATGATGCCGCCGATGGCCGCGACGATGTTCCGGGCTGCGGCCAGTGGCGTGACGTTTTCCAGAAGGAGGCGCCCGGCGGGAATGGTCCAACTCGGCAGTTGCCAATCGACGGGGCCGATCAGGTTTTCGACAGCGGCTTCGGCGGAGATGGCGTCGGACTCGTAATAGCGGGTGGTGCCAGCGAACGGGGCATCGAGCAAGGCCAGCGGCGACACGGCGGTCAGGTTGCAGCGCTGAGCGTCGATGCTTTCACGCGACAGGGTCTTGCCATCGATGACGAAGGCAAAGGTTTCCAGCCCGAGGGTCAGTGTGATGTCGTCACCGATCGCGATCAGCGCAAAATCAGCCACAGCCGCCACTTCGATTTGTGCGATCCAGACCGGGCTGTCCTCGTCGCATGAGAGCGTGGCCTGGACGATGCGGATCCGTTGTCCGTTCCAGATCAGTTCCGGGCTGTTCATCACCGCCTGCAGACGCGCCCCGTCGAGCAGCGACCAGGAGGCCATCAGCCGCTTCGTCACCGGATCGACATTGGTCACGTCATAGGCCAACTGATGCGCCACATACACGCGCTGCGTGAGCCAGTAAGGCATCCGGAAGGACTTCTGGCAGCGTCCCAGATCGGTATAGACGATCTGATGCCGCGCCCGGGCAAGGTGGGCATCGCCATAGCCCAGTGCCAACTGCTGGCGATTGACCCGCATGTCACCGTACAGCACACGCTGGCCACCCTCCAGACGCAGTCCATAGGGTGCAACGTGATTCGAGGCAAAGCGGATCGACCAACTTTCAGCGTGCTGCCAGGCACGTTCCCGGGTCAGATCCCAGGGTGAGGCATTGCGGACGAAGATCTCGGTCTTGCCCCAGTTCGCGCTGAACCGCTGCTTGAGTATCGTCGGTCCCGAGTCGGCATACAGGCCAGCGCAAAACGTCAGAGCGAGCGAGATGCCCAGGGTCATAGCGGTTGTGCATCCGGATCGACGAACTGCGCAGGGGTCGGCACCGCATAGGGTTGATCCCATTCATCACCGGTCATCGCCACCCAGCCGGGAACGACCGTTTCTTCCTGCGCGTAGCCATCGGTCAGCACAAGGATCTCGTTGAACTCCCCGAGGATGCAGGCACCGATGTCGCCATCCCGATTGGGAAACTGCGGCACCGCCATCTTGGGTAAGGGCGAACCGGGTTGGCGCTTGCCATTGAAGGTCCAACCCTCGCCAAACGGCGACCAGGTGCCGGTCCAGGGTTGCAGTTCGAGCAGCCCCTCCTCGGTGATCGAATAGGCCGGCTCCCAGTCACCCCAGGCATCCCAGATGCCATACCGGGAGCAAATGCCCTGGTGCATATCGGAGGCGTAGCGGCGCGAGGTAGTCCCCGCCACGGCAAAGCGCATCGACACGCCGGTCGCGCTGTTGGTATCCACCTGGGTTGCGTGCAGCCACCACCAGCCGGCCGCGCCATCACAGGCAAACCAGAGCGTGATTTCTTCATAGACCCAGCCGGAATTGACGATGGTGTAGGCGTGCTTGTAGGCGTCTGCGTCGAGATAGTGATTGCCAAAGACCGGGTAGGCGCGAATCTCGCCGTAACTGCCCTGATCGACATACTCGAAGGCCCAATGCGGCACGTCATCATCGGCCGTTCCCGCAGGCGAGCCCATACGCAGGAAGTCGACGGCGGTCGGGATCTCGAACGCCACTACGAACCCGGCATCGACGACCATGTTGCGCAGATTGCTGTACAGGGACGCGACGGCGGCTTTGTCGAAGGTCCCGTTGGGATAGGTTTTCTTGAGACCGAGGCGTGCCATCACGCACTCTCCCCGTGAATCGCCAGCGAAGCGTAGTCGTTGGCCAGGCTAAAGGTACCGGCCGGGACCTGTCGCCGGTACCAGAGGGGAATCGCAGCCGGGATCGTGTCAAACGTCGCCTGGTTGCCGCCCTGGAAGGTGCCTGCCCAGGCCGACGCTTTGAGCGTGAAATACGGCGTGCCGGTGACCGGGTTGATCGGCATGTAATCGGCGCTGGTCGATCCACCTTCCGGCAGACCACCCACCACGACGCCGGACACCGTGAATCCGGTATCGCTGAAGAAGGACAGCGTCCAGTGTTCGTCGATGGCGCCCTTGTTGTGCGCCACGAAGTTGCCGACAGTCACCGAGTCAAATGACCCGGTCCCGCTGGTCAAGGCAAAGTTGTTCCCGACCGCGACGACACTGGCCTGTTCATAGACAGTGGATACCAGGGTATTGGCGGTCGCATACCCATTGGCGAGCGGCGTGGCCAGATCGAGCGTGGCAAAGTCCGCCGCAAAGACCACGTTGGTCAGCTGCACCCATTCCTCGTTGCCGGCACCGCCGGTGCTGGGGCGATCCGAGATGCGCACCAGATCACCCGTGCGAAACGGTTGCAGACTCGTGTACTGGCTGTTGTTTTCGCAGGCCACCTGAATCTGTGTGGCACCGCCACCGGCATCGGAGTGCAGCGTCCCGATGCCATACGGACGGCTCCCCACCTGATCCTCGGTATCGGTCTGCGCTCCCGGATGGAAAGTCACGAAGTCACCGGCCGGTGTCAGCGCATCGAGGAACAGGCGCGCGTTCAAGAGTGCTGTGTCCTGCGCACTGTTGATGTGGATGAACGCTTTGCGCCACTTCACTGCGCCGGCCAGCCGCTCGGATTGCGAGACGTCCGGGAAGAGATTGTTCTTCACGCCCGACACCAGTTGGGCAAAGCTCATCCGGCCACCGTTCTGGGTGGGCATCACGTCCGACATCAGGGCAGCAGGTCGCCAGACAATTTCGTTGTCGAGTATGGGCATGGTTTAACTCCTAGACAGTCATGAGTTTCAAAGTGGCGATGTAGAAGTCGCCGGATTGGGGATTGGCCACCGACACCAGCGGCTTTGCCTCGAAGGCCGGCGCGTCCTGGTGGCGGAACATCACCGTCCAGGTCTGGCCGCGCAGGACAAGCGGGTAGACGCCGCCGGGGCTCGCTGCCCGCAAGGCCAGCGCCTCGATCTGCGTTCTGGTCAGCCAGCCGGCATCCGGTTCGGACTCCAGGGTGATCGGCAAACCAGCGCGCAATTCGCCGTAAAACACCACCACCGAACCATCTAGGGTGCGGCGCACGGTCTGGGCCACGCGGGCGATGGCGAATTCATCGGACCATAGGAGTCCTGCCGGCAAGGCAATGCCGTCCAAAGTAATCATGGCGAGTGTCCTCGGCTGCCTGGGCAGCTACTGGAAGGTAGTGGCGATGTGGTACAGGAACTTGGTGCTGACCGAACTCAGTGAAGACAGGCTTGATACCTCGGTGAATTCACCGTTTTCGCCAAGAAGGTAGTCACCGACCTCGAAGCCGCCGTTGTCCAGAAAGCTGCCGAAGCGCACTGACGGATGAATGACGATGTTCCGGTAGTTCGACCAGTTGCCGGCGTTGTTGGCGATCACGGTCTGGAACGCGTTGCGCATCGCCGTCTGGTCGAGCATCGTGCCGCCGCGTGTATAGAAGCGGTCGATCCACAACACGTTGTGCCAGGCCCCGGTGGTCGGATGGGGCTGAAACCAGCGGATATCGTCGCCATCCATGACGCAGTATTCCGTCACGCCGAGCAAGGCCGCCACTTGCTGCATCATGACCCGGGTCAGCGAGATCGTGATTTCACTGACCGGCACCCAGACATTCTGTGAGCCGTTCCATATCAGTTGCTCACCGTTGATCTTGATCGGTGCCGAGAGACTGCCCCATCCCGAGTAAGCGGGCCACGGTCGCTTGTGCCAGGGGCTCGACCAGTCGTACATGTCGGTGTTGTAGCCGGTGAAGAAATAGGTCGTCGGGTCTATCGGCGTCTGGTAATTCGGCTTGGTGATCGAGCGGGTGATCGAGGCCAGCGCATAGGCCGACAGGTTGTACTGGCTGAGAACGAAGTCGTAGTCATAGCGGCCGTCAGACGCAAATCGCTTGATAGCTCCCCATTCCGGTTCGTACTGCGGGCCCCAACTTGCGAGATCCCAATACCAGCGCTGCGTCGCCTTCAGTGCCGGCAGGTTTGCCGGCGTAGTTTCCGGTGGTGTGGGTGCCGTCAGGAACAGGCTGAACGAAATATTGCACTGGCCGTTGTACACCGAGATGTAGCTGCTGCCCCAGTTTCCATTCCAACCGTAATAGGTGCTCAAAGGATGCAAGGGGTAGGCATTCCAGTTCGCCATCCCGGAAATCGATACGGCACCCGCCAGATACTTAACTTCGCCCGGTTCCAGATGGACCCAGCATTGCCAGCCGGACGCCTGGACGACAACACCGATGGCGAAGTCGTGGTTGTTGCCGACCTTCAGCACACAGCGGAAGGTCGTGATGTTCTTCATGTCGAACACCGCATCGAAGACGATGCCACTGGTGAGTACCGGGCTGCGCGTGTAGGTGTATTCGAACGGCGGAATGATGCCGTCGGTCATTCCCGGCGTGTAGGTAATCAGGGAGGGCATGTGCGAAAGCCAGAGCGACTTCCACGACATTCGCGTGTCGCCGCTGAGACCGAGCGCATTGCTGGTCACCTGACGCGAGTAGGTCTGATAGCCATACGCCAGCAGGATGTAGCGCATCCGGTAAGTGCCTGTCGTCGGCAGCCCAATGGCACCCGGATCCAGCGTGTTGATCCAGTAAAACCAATCGACGTTGTAATGCCGGATGACACCGCCAGCGTCGGGTGACATGTTCTCCCAACCGCTGCCATTGGGCCACCAGCCGTAGCCCGGCATGTACCCCGGCGCATAGTTGCCGTGCACGCTGGTGCTGTAGATCTGGCCCGACTCGACATGCAGCACTTCGATGGCTGCTGCGATATTGAAGTAGCCACCGCCTTTCGAGACCTCGTAGCGCAGCACCTGATTCGGATCGACGCGACTGGCCAGTGCCGGCGGAATGGGATGTTGCTGGAAGCGCACCCAAAGATCGGCCAACTTGTCGATCACCAGATGCAGTCCGCCCAGGAACTCATAGCCGTTGCCACCGGTAAAGCGCAGAGTGCGCTCGTAGTGGATGAAGTACGGATCGCCTGCCGGCAGGGGGTTCGGCTGATCACGCCATTCCCAGCGGAAGTTGCCACCCCCGGGGCCGTGAATCACATAACCGAAATCGATCGGCTCCATGAAGAGTTCGAGAGGCACCAGTGGCGGCGTGCCGCCCCCACCACCGCCACCGCCGCCACCACCCGTGCCACCCCCACCCGAACCACCACCGGTGCCGCCAGTGCATGCATAGGGATCGTTGTTGCTGCCGCCGGAACCACTATTCGGATTGAACGGGATGTTCAACCGAGCAGCAAGGCCCGCGTTTCCACTCGCATCGGAATAGCCCAGTGCGCCGCCCTTCAGACGTGACGCCACCCGGAGGCTGAGACCGGGCGTATTGGAGTCGGTGACATAGCGCCGGGCCTCACAACTGCCGACGGATTGGCTGATCGCATTGTTGAGTTCGGCGGTGACCTGGTCGTAATAGCGCCGGGCCAGCGGACTATGGGCCGGCATCGGCTGCATCCACCAGTAGTAGTTGCCGAACAGCCAGTAGTAGTCGGTGCTTGGCCAGTCATAGATCCACCAGTCGCAGGGACGCTGGCGATGCACTTCATCTTGCGCTTCTGCCCAGGTACAGACGAAATAACTGAGTTTGACGGGTTGCTGCATCACGCCCCCCGCGACAGTTCGCGCAGGGCCTGCGCCAGTTGCATGGCCGTCTGGCGCGAGGACTGCACGGTGTGCGCCTTGCCACCAACGTTAAAGCGCAGATCAATCACATCGCGGGCCGGCTCTCCCGAGTCACCCGCCAACATGGCGACCTGGCTGACCGTATTGCCCACCGCGCCACCCAGCGCGAAACGCGCCACGTTGGGAACGGGCGGAAGGAAGCCGGCATTGAGCGAAGCAAAGAAACTCTCGCCGAATTTGCGCACGCTGGCGGCACGGATGACGAACTCGCCGTGCGACAGCAAGGCCGGGACCGAGTCGGAGGTCTCCGTACCCGGCCCGGTAATGCGTCCCGCCATGCGACGGAATCCTGCGGTGATTGCCTGGCCGCCCTCGGCCAGTTTCTGGATCAGGCCACCCTGGGCATTGGTATAGACCTTGGTGACGTAGATCGTGTGGTTGCTCGACGTAGGCCGCAGCAGTTCAGAGACCGCTGCCCGAAACTGATTGAGATCCGGCTGCACGGTGTGCGTGGCCGAGGTCGGGGCAGACAAGACCGTCTTGGCATCCTGCGCAAACGAAGCGAGTTGCTGGCGGGTTTGATCGAAGGACACGGTGGCCGGAATGTCGACCTTGGCGCTGGCCAGCGTGCTCTTGAGTTGATCGATGTCAGCGATCGCCTTGCTGGTGTCGGCTTCGACCTTGGCCAGCAGTTCCAGATTGTCGGCATCGGACTTGAGCTTTTCCAGGGAGGCTTGAGCTTCCTTGGTGTCCGCCTGGATCTTGGCGACCAGTTCCAGTGCCTCGGTCAGTGCCTTGATTTTCTCGATGCCGGTCTTGGCGGCCTCGATGTCGACGTCGAGTTTGAGTTTGTCCTGAGCGAGCAGTTGCTGGCGCAGTTTGTCGAGCTCATCGGACACAGACGCCAGCGCACGCTTGGCTTCGTCAGCCCCCTGTCCGGCAGCCGTGGCGGCCTGCTTGTGCGCATCACCCAAACCTTTGAGCGCCGCATCGGCAATGCCGGCGGCCTCCTTGATTTCACCAATGGCAGTTGCGGCAGCCTGGCCTTCTGACACCACGGTCTGGGTGACCGTCTTGCCGTTCTGCTCGACCTGCTTGGTTACGGCAGAGGCGGTGCGTTCGGCCAGGGAGATCGCTTCCTCGGCGAGTTTCTTGGCCTGGTCGTAGTTGCCTGCCGCGAGCGCGGCACGAGCTTGTGCCTGCTTCTCGTCGATCTGGCGGAGCCGGTCCTGGTAGGCCGCATACTCATCCATGCCCTTGCGGGACAATTCCCGAATACGGTCCTCAACCGACATGCGCAGGTTGAGCCGGGCTTCATCGGCCGCCTTGGCGGCCTGCAGATGGCGCTGCTCCTCGGCAATCAGCCGGTCGACCGTGGCGCGGTAGGCCGACTCCAACTGGCTGTAGATGGCGATGCGCGCTTCGACTGCTTGCCGCTCGATTGCCTGCACATCCTGACCGGCGGCACGGGCCAGTGCCACGGCCTGCCCATAGGTCGCTTTCCAGGCCGACTCCATCTGCTTGGCACCGGCTTCAACGGCCGCCAATTTCTCGCGCTCAGCGGTGAGCAACGACTGCGTGGACTCGCGAATCGCCGCCGACTCGGAGCGCGCCGCATTCTGGGCAGCCGCTTCCTGCCGCTTGTAGTTCGCTTCGATGTCGGCGACACGGGCATCCCAGATCGTCTTGATGTCAGCGGCGACCTGCTTGTAACTGGCCGAGAGTTGCTTGACCGTCTCGGCGGCTTTCTTGGTTTCGGCATCGAGTGCCTGCCGGATCGCTTCGCCGGCCTGGGTGGCCGCACCATGAATGGCGCGCAGCGCATCGGCCGTGGCCGGTAGTGCCGACTTCAGGCGTTCGGCGGCTTGGGCCGCCAGCATCATCTGGGTTTTGACGGAGAGCGTGCCGGTGTTTGCCAGTTCCTCCATCGCGGCCGTCAGCTGCTGTAACTGCTGGCGTTGCCGGTTGAGATCGTCGATGGCCTTGTTGGTCGCCCGGATGTCCTCGACCATCTTGACGATGCCCCGGCCCATCTCCCAGACGGCGACGGCAGCCAGTACCGGCAGGAAGCGCATCAGGACGGCCTTCAGCGCCGTTATCGCGCCACCTAGTGCTGCGACCGCCGCTACACCTCTTACCGCAAGCACCGTGACAATCACTTCACCAAGCACGCGCAGCACGGTCATGATTTCTTCGCCGTGGCTGGTTATTTTGACCAGACCATCGGCCAGGCTCTGCAGGGCCGGCAATGCAGCCTCGGCCACCTTCATGGCGATAGCCGACAGCGCCTGCTTGACGGTGTCGAGGGTGTCGTTGAACTTCTCGGCGGCCTTGGCCGTATCGCCACTGATCTCGAGGCCGAGTTCCTTGAACTTCTGCTTGAGTTCCTCGATCCCGGCCCGCCCCTGGTTGAGGAACGGGATCAGTTCGACGCCACTCTTGCCAAAGAGCTTCACGGCCAGGGCGGACTTTTCTGCGCCATCGGGCATGGCGGCAAAGGCGTCAGCCAGATCGAGCAGGACATCCTCGGTCGGACGCAGTTGCCCGGTGGCGTCTTTGACCGAGACGCCGAGCCGGCTAAAGACTTCGATTTGTTCCTTGGAGCCACCGGCTGCCGCGACCATCGCGGTGGCGAGTTTCTGCATCCCTTTGGCCAGTCCCTCCAGCGACACGCCCGATTGCTCGGCGATGGGTTTCAGCAGGGACAGTGACTCGACCGAGATGCCGGTTTTTTGCGATAGTTTTGAGAGGTTGTCGGCGGTATCGAGTGCGGCCTTGCCGGCGGCCACGAGGGTACCGAGTGACAGCGCCGCGCCCAGTCCGGCCAGCACGCCATTGACCTTGCTGGCCGCCGACGAGAGGCCTTCGAGGTTGGCCTTGACCTGGGCGAGCGCCGACCGGGTCTGGTCGACGGCAGTAATCAGGATCTGGGCGCGGTCAGAGGCCATGGGTGTTCAGTTGCTGCAGGATGGAGGCGGACAATTTCGGTAGTTGTGAACGGACAATGCCGGGCAGATCCAGCCGGCCACGCAAGGTGACCGTTGGGACCAGCACGGCAATCGGAATCTCCTGGCCACGTTTGATGGACTTGGCACCGGTACGACCACGCTCGGCCCGTTTGAAGCGGCGCAGTTCGGCGGTGTTTTCTTTGATGACTTCCGCCATCAGGATCACCTTGCCGTTCTTCTGGATGAAGAAGGCGTTACCGGTGCGCATCAGGCCATCGATCACGCGGCGGAAGGCTTTGCGACCCAGACGCTGATGTTCCGGCAGCAAGGGAATCAGCATCCGGCCAGCAATCGTGCCGCCCCGCATATGAATGCCGAGCCAGGGAATCTTCGAGCCGATCAGCAGTGCCGGAAACTTCTCCGGGCTGCCAGCGTAGAGCTTGTGCCGCATTGACCTGACGAAGCCGACCTTCCTGACCTTGAAAGCGGCTTGCATGCGCGACTGCACGGTTTGCGCGATCTCCTTGCCAGCGGACTTCATGCCGGCTTCCACCGCCTTGCGGATCGCCCGGCGCTTCTCGGGAATCCAGCTATCAAGCCGCTGCGGATCGAGCAAGCCCGAGGTAGTCAGCGACAGTTTCATGCATTGAGTTCCTTGAGCAAGGCCTTGATCTCGGCACTGCCACCATGGGTGGCGGTCACCAGCAAGGCAAAGTGGACCGCGAGTTGTCCACGCTCGGCCCGATCTGCGGCAGCGAGGAATGCCCCGACCTGAGTCAGCGTGTAGTTCAGGAGGTCGGCGTAGCCATGTCCGGCCCCGAGGAGCCGGGTGATGGCATCGCCCCAGGGATCACCGTCGTGATTTGCTGACTCACCCGGGTGATTTCCGGGACCACGCGCTGGATAAAAAAATCGGCATTGGCCCCGAAGATTGATTCGGCCAGACGAATGGCCTCATCGATCGCCAGCGCGGCCACCCAGTCGGGCGGACGCCGACAGGCAATGGCGAGTGCCAGAATGACCGATTCACCATCTTCCGAGAGCAAACGCAGCCAGTCCGGATCGGACGTGACTTTGCTGGCGATAGAACGAACCGCCCGGGCGAAGGCCGGCAGTTCGCCGACCTTGAGTGGGCTGATTTCCAGGGTTTCGCCGGCAATGACCAGCGGCTCAGGTACGGGCGGCAGCGCTGCGAGGGTATTTTCTGTCATGGCGCTTAACCCAACTGGACGATGCGACCAAACTGGCCGAGCACCGCGTCGTATGGTTTGGACGAATCCGCCAGCAGAGAGCCTTCCATTTCGAACTTGTTGAGGTCGTTCGAAATGATGTCGAACTTCTTCAGCGGGTCGAAAGCGACGCGGTACAACTCGATAAGCACCTTGGCATTGCTGGCCGCCGTATTGACGCCTTCGAGTCGCAGGAAGCGTTCCGGCAAGGGCTGCGTGAAGATGCCGATCTCGGTCACTGCACCGTAGGTGTAGCTGGCCTTGAAAGGAGCCGTCAGACCCGTCACATCAAGGAACTGGATGGCACCGAAATCCACGTCCGCCGTGTAGTGCGTGCCCAGCGTCAGGGTGGCCGGCGTGCCCGCTGAATCGACAATCGACAAGGCCGAGACCTTGGGATGGGCGAGGAAGTAGCGGTCGCCAACCACCGGGGTGGCACCGCCGATGGTTTCGTTGGTGACGCTGCCGCCCGTGCCAGTTTCGTGATTGCCGTAAAGGGCCAGGGCGAGGTTTTCTTTGGTGAACTCCTCGATGGTCAGCGCGACGGTGGCGGACTTCTGTTTCACCAGGCGCAGATCGACGGCGCGTTGGCCGGTCTGGCTTTCGTAGTGCTCGATGACGTCCGTCTTGAGGGACAACGACAGATCAGCCACGTTGCCCGGCGTGCGGACATTTATCGGTTCGCCATTGACGTTGCGTTCGCCGAGATAGACCCGGCCTTGGAAGCTTGCGTAGTAGGACATGGTGAATTACTCCTTGGGGGTCTTAGCGGAACGGGGTTTGATAGGCTCCACCGGATCGGCAACGGGCACGGGGTCGCTGTTGGCAGGAGTACCGATATCGCGTTCGGTGAGCCAACGGGCTGTGTGGTCATCGACGTCGATGACATGACCGGGGGGATAGGCCACACCGGCATGGGTGTGGGTGACTTTGAGTCGTAGGTTGGGCATCTCAGCCTCCTTGAGAAATGTCGGAAACGAGGGTTCGGTAGGTGATGCGATAGAACGCCGGGATGGCAATGGCTTCGACGTCGGCGTCTTCAGCCTGGTAGTCCGCCTCCATCTCGGCCAGACTCAAGGCGAGTCCGCCGAGCGTGGTGTCTGTCAGCAGCGCCAGATGCGCACGGCACAACAGATCGTCGGCCACGGCATAGCCATCGGTCGGGTCGCGGGCGTATCCGGTTAGACGGATCACCAGTTCACGTTCCATCCGGTCGTTACTGCGCTTGACCGGTGCGTCCGAGACGATGACAAGGATGAGTACCGGCGTTTGGTCACGGGCAATCGCGGTAGTGGGTTGCCGCAGCACCGATGCTGGTGCGACGGCCGTCTGGCAGCAACCCATGACCGCCCGGATCAACAACTCCCGCCGCGAATTCATGACAACCTCGTGAGTGTTGCCCGAGCCTCCGAGCCATCGCCCACCAGTCGCACCTCACGGACGCGATAGCTCACACCGCCGATGACGAGTTCGTGCCCCGAGTCCAGCATGACGTCGCTGGCCGGGTAGCGAATCGCATAGTCGGAACTCAAGCCCAGGCCATCCAGCACCTCGGCATCGGGAGCACGGAAATCCACCAGCACTTCCGTACTCCCGATCACCGCAGGCGTCAGCAACCCGGCCCGGCCGGCGGCCGCGTAGAGGTCTGTCAGCGAGACCATCACGCCGCTGCGGTCAGTTTCAGCAGAACGCCGGGACGGTGGCACATCGGCAACGGGTTCGACTGCGTGTGCAGATCGGTACCGCGCTCGAACTTGCGTGGCTCCTGCTTGGCGTACAGCGACTGCCCCAGCGTATTGACCGTCTCGTTGAAGTCGGCCGGCGCGAAATAGGTGCCGAAGGTGTCGACCGTGCCGAGCGGGAAAGCATGGGCTTCTCCCGGTGCGATGAACTTGCGCACGGTGCCGTTGCCGTCGGAGGCTTGGCCGCGATACTCCTCGAAGGTCACCCCGGTATAGGTAAAGCCGGAGCGCACATCGCTGATGAGCATGATGCCCTGCTGCCAGTTGGTGTAGGCGGTCTTGACCTCCTTGTGCGTGGTGAGCGCACGGAAGAACTCTGGCGAACACAGCACATGGACACCGGTCATAAACTCGCCTTGTAACTTGTCCTCGATTGCCGTCAGCAAGTCATAGCAATGCCCCTTGATGTCGCTGTTGGCATTGGCCAGATCGAAGCCGACCGTTTCCTGCGACAGACCGAATTCGCCGAACAGGTCGTAGATGGTGCTGCCGTCGGCATCGAGGATCTGGCCCTTGAGGGCGCCCATGCGCAGATGCTCCAGGGTGATCGCATGCTTATTACGCATGGTTTCCAGATGCCGTGCCATGACACCCGAGATGGCTTCCATCTCCGTTTCGGAACCGAAGGCACGGATGCCCTGGACTTCTTCGGGCAGCACCACATCGTCGTGCGGGATGTGGGGGATGACGAAGGAGCGCAGCTTGCGGGTACCACGCTCACCGACCGTACCGGGCGAGCCAATCGGACGGGTCGGCAGCAGGTTCAGCTTGCCGGCGTATTCCTCGACGATGATCTGGCGGGTGCGTACCGGTTTGGCCGGAAATAGGTTGAGTTGCTCGAGGCGGCCATAACGGTTGGGCAGGATATTGATCGCTGCCGTCAGACTTGCCATCGCGAAGCCGGGATTGTCGAAAGGATTTTGCATGTTTGGATCTCCAGATATTTAGGGTTAAGCCGAGTCGCGCACGAGGATGCCGAGGGCGGTGAGCTGCGCCGTGGCGGCAGCCTTCTGCGGTGCCGTAATGCCAGCGGGCCAGATCAGCCCGTTACGAGCGACGATGGCGTGGCGGGCAATCAAGAGCGCGTCCTCTCGATCGATCAGCGTGGCATCGGTGTCGGTGGCCAGCACGCCGATGGCCGCTTCGGTACCGTCGCTGGCAGCGGGTGCCAGCGCGTGCAACTTGCCGTCAGCGGTTTTGCGGCCGAGCACGGTGCCGATGGCCAGGTTCTGGGCAGCGGCGACGACAGCAGCTTCGCGGGAATACAGATTGGGCGCCTCGTACTTCAGGACGTCACCGAGGTTTTTGCTTTGGGTCATGACAGGCATGGCTTACTCCTTGGAAATGAGTTTCTTGACGGCGCTGACGATCGGCGAGGCTTCCGGACGGGAGACCTCGTGGGTGCCGGCATCAGCAGGGATGGTTGATTGAATCGGTGTCGCGTCCGAGCGAGCCGCCCTGGCCTCGATCAGCACCCGGCGCACTTCGGCTTCGGTTTTGCCGGCCGCGATGAACTCGGCCGCTTTGTCCGGCGTGCCGGCGATCAAGCACAACTCGGCGATCGCTTGTGCCGACTGCGTTACTTCGCGTTTGGCTTCGGCGATCATCACTGCCGCTTGATCAACGCCGATCATCTCGGCCACCTGGGTTTCGTTGTCTTGCATTGAATGCTCCTTTGAAGGAATGACCGCCTCGGTTCGAGTGCCTGCCCGAGCCTGAGGCGACTTGCGGCTTCGGGAGCTAAGAAACAGTGAGAAATCGGTCAAGGCCGACTCGAAGGTGCCGACTGCATCTGCCAGTCCGGCGGCGATGGCATTGCCACCGAAGTACAGACCGGCTTCGGTGGAGCGCACGTCATCGGTGGCCAAGGTGCGCATCGCGGCCACGTGGTCGACAAACAGTCCGTAGAGCCGATCGACCTCGGCCTGCAGTTCGGCCTTCGCTTCATCGGTCAGAGGCTGGTGCGGCGAGAAATCATTCTTGTGCGTGCCGGCCGTCACCGCCGTATAGCGGTAGCCGTCGTTGGCATCCTTAACCGACTGATCGATGTGCAGTGCAATCACGCCGATGGAACCGACCCCACCGGTCTCGGACACGATGAGGCGGTTGGCCGCTGAGCCGATGGCGTAGGCTGCCGAGTAGGCCGCATCATTGGCTACGGCCCACACGGGTTTGACGACGGACGCCTCACGTACTCGCCGCGCCAGTTCAAAACTGCCTGACGCTTCGCCACCCGGAGAGTCGATATCGAGCAGGATGCCGGCGACCTGTGGATCGGCCAGTGCAGAATCCAGCATGGCGGCGATCTCGGCGTAACTGGTGAGGCCCGAGGCCGCATCGAGGCCAGCGGTGCGTTTGACCAGGGTGCCATGCACCGGGATGACGGCAATGCCGGGGGTTCCCGAGGGCAATTTGCGTGGTCCCGGCAGCGCTAAGTCGGCGGCAGGCGGTTGGATGTTTAGTCGGTCGCCGAGCACGGCCAGGATCACGTCCAGTTTGGCGCGATGGACGAGCAGTGGCGTCCCGAACAGGCGGGATGCAAGATGAGGCAGCATGGGTTACTCCGTTGGTTGGTCGGCGGGTTCTGCCGGATCTGCCGGGTCAGGCCGAGCCGGTGTCTCGGCAACCGGGACACTGGGCACGTTGTCGTGCCGTGGGTCCGAGTCAAAGACGAGCCCCAGTTGGTCGGCCCGCTGGTTGTCCGTCGCAATCTCGCGATCGACATCTTCGGCGTCGTAGCCATAGGCCGAAATGGCTTCCGACCGGCTCATCAGGCCCGCCCGGATAGCCAGCTTCATGGCATTGAATTCCTTCTGCGGATCGACCCACTGCCAGCCCTGGGGAATCCACTTGACCGCCTGGTACTCGCGCTGGCGTCGGCTGTAGCCTGGCAGCGGTAACGCACCTTCCAGTGCGGCCTGATCCATCCAGGCTCGCCAGATTGGTCGACATAGCTGATGGACGATCACGCCATGCTGGAGGGCTTCGCAGCGACGGCGAAACTCCAACAGTCCGGCGCGTATCGAGGAGTAGTTAACCTGGGTGAGATCCCCGGTGAGCATCTCGTAGGTAATCCCCATCGCGGCGGCCACGGCACGGAACTGCTGGCGCATGAACTCGGCGTAGGAACTGCCGACATCAGCCGGGGCCGAGAACTTGATGTCCTCTCCCGGCTCGAGGATTTGCAGCGTGCCTGGCTCCAGACCAGCAAGGGCGACCCCGTTGGCGTCCGCCGAGCCTTCGCCGAGCAGGTTGTCTTCGGGGCTCATGCGCGTGATGAAGCCGGCGAACATGGCAGCGGTTTTCTTGCGCACCAGTTCGGCATCGTCGTACTGGTCGAGTTCGTTGAGTTTGACTAGTGCACGCGCTAGCCACGGCTCGCCCCGGATCTGGCCGGGACGCAGCGGTCGGAACAGATGAATCAGTTCGTCAGCCGGTACGCGCACCGTGTCGAGACCACCTGATCCCGACATCGGCGCCAGCGCACCATCGTTCGGATGGGATCGGTACAGGTGGTAGGCCACACGACGACCAAGCCGGTCAAACTCGATACCGGCCCGGATCACGTTGCCGTTGGTCAGTTCCCGATTCATTCCCATGGGCAGATGCTCGGCTTCGAGCACCTGAATCTGCAGCGCCACCGGCAGGCCATCTTCCGGACGCCGCCAGCGCAGTCGCACCAGCGCTTCACCACCTTCGAGCATGGCCCGGCAGGCCAGTGCCTGCAAACCATAGAAATCCGTGAGACTCGAGGCATCGGCAAACTCGCACCAGTTCCACCACAGGCGCTGGATGGCTTCGCGTTGCGCGGCATCCGCTACCATGCTCTGCGGTTTGATGCCGGTGCCGATCGCGTTGGCGACGAAGGCATCGACGCCTGCTGCCGCCCAGGCATTGCGTCGAACCAGATCACGGCTCTTGGCGCGCAGGCTTTCCTGTGAGTAGGCCAGTGCTGCAATGGCCCCCGGATTCGATACTGCCCACGAGAGCATGCGACGACCCTGTCCGGCTCCGTCATAGACCGGGGTTCCGCCGAACAGGCGGCGACGGATATTTTTGAGCCAGGCCATCAGAACCCCTTGCCGGTAAGGATTCGGATCTGCCGGGGGGCTGGCGGGATCAGGCCCGTGTTGGCCGCCTGTGTGGACAAGCCACGCTCGACAGCGCGAATCGCCTCTTTCAGTTCGTCGACCGAGCGGTACTCGACGGTCTTGTCGCCGAAGGTCACGCGCTTCTCGCCTTTGGCGAGTGCGGCTTCAAGGGCGGTCAGTTGATCTTCTGTGTAGGCCATAGATGTCAGGCGACTTTGATCGCCACCAGATTGCTGCCTGCCTTGACCACGGTGTTTGAACCACCGACTTCCGAGGCAAAGCGGATTTGAAGATTGCCGGCCGTCGCCCCGGTGATGACCAGGAAAGAACCGGTCGCGAGCGTGTTGGCATTGGCGGCATCCACGCCGGTACTTGCCGCTCCCGTATCGGCGGCACGCTGGTTGGCCAGCGTTCTCGCGGTCAGTGACGTCGGTGTGTTCCATTGCGCGACATGGGTTGCGCCACCTGGTACCGTCTGCGTGAGGCGGAGACCGGTATTGGTCGCTGCTGTCTGGAACATCACACGCGCATCGATCGCATAGGTGCTGTTGGCTACCAGGGCAATGGCCAGACCGGTGACATTCGCCAGTGTTGTCGTGTTGTTAGTGACGTCAGCGGCCAGTCGAACGGTGGTTAGACGCGGCTCCGGCACCAGATCTATCCATGCCGTGCCATCGCACCAGTACGGATGGTTGTCGGACGACAGGCGCACAACGACCCCGGCGATAGCGGTCGACGCGGCAGGCAGCGCCGCGACGACAGGCACCACGCGATAGGACAGATCCTTCACTGATTACCCCATCACCACGACACGGTAGGCATTGCTCGCCGGCGCTGCAGCGAAGTTCAAACGTGCCGTGTTGGTCGTAGGCAGACTCACATCGCAGGTCACCTGCTCGTAGTTGCCGGAGGCTTGATAGACCTGAACCACGACATCGCGGGTGGCGAAGTTGTGATTGACGTCGAACTGGGTGCTGCTACCGTCGCCGATCGTGGCTTGGGCGCGACGGGTCTTGTTCGCCCAGGCATTGAGTTTCAGCGGCGTGATGGTGCGCTGATCGTCAGTGCCAGCATCGGTTTCGGATTGGGTGGCAATCTCGGCAATGCCGGAACTGGTTTCCGAAGCCGCACCGATTGCGGTACCGAATTGCAGCCAGGTCACATCAGCCGAATCAAGAATGAAATTGACTACCGACTGCCGCCAGCTGGTGCCGGCCGAGGTACCTTCCTCCACGGTAGCGACCGCCTGTTCCAGTTCGCCGCTGCTCGAGGCATCGAGGCTGCGGGTCATGGCGACGGCCGCGCCGTTCCAGATGTAGAGTCCGTTCTCCGAGCCGACCGTCTGTGCCTTGACCAGCACGCGATCGCCAACAGTCAGCGTGATGCCATCAATGGAAGCGCCGGGCGAGGACAGATTGACGTTGGCCTGGCTGGCAACGCGACAGGAATCTTTCCACGCCAGACCTTCGACGGCAGAGTTGAGATCCTGCTGGCGGACTGGTTCGTCCGGATTCACCGGGGCCGGGAGATTGCGGATGCGGGCAACGCCGCCAAAGTCTAGATCTGAGAGTTGCTTGCGGGACATTTGATTCTCCTGTGTTGTGACTACGTAAGCCGCGCTACCCCGGCGACCGGAATGGCGAAGTGAATGACCAGTTGGTTGGGACCGGTGTGCACGACATCGGCCTCGACTTCGTTACCGCCGCTATCGAGAATCGCCACGGCGGGTCGGAACCCCAGGTTGTGGTTGATCGTCCAGGGCGTCGCTGCCGACACCTGGCTGTGCGTGAAGGCAATGCCACTGCCTCCGCTGCCGATCTCGCGTGCAGCCAGTTCGTTGATCGCGGTGACCAGATCCGACTTGGCTGAGGTATTGAGTTGGTGCAACGGGCCGGTGCGGGACTCGACCTGCTGGAACATCTCGGCAACCCGCGTCACGAAGCTGTTCAGTTGCGACTGCAGGCTCATGCGTCATCCTCAGTTAAGCCAACGGCTGCGGATCAGGCGGCGTGCTGGTCGTTGATTGGCTCCAGAAACGCTAAGGCCACCAGAATCGGTGGCCTCGGCGGGTTGTTCATTGACCGCCTCCGGTGGAGACAGTCCGAGTTGTCGTTCAAGTTCGCGCCAGTGCCGATCCTCGAAGCGATCGAGGCCGGAGGCTGCGGCAGCGGCTCGGGCATAGACATAGCAGTCAAGTGCCTCGTTGCGCTCGCGCATCTTCTGCCACTCGCGGATGGCGAAGCCATTCCGGTCGCGCCGCGTAATCAGCTGCTCGGCGCACAGTTGCTGCAAGAACTCGGCATCCACCTTGGGCAGATGAACAAAGCCAGCCGGATAGCGGATCGTCAGACCGTCGTCGGCCACCTCTGGTGACTTCCGGAGGTTGTTGTAGAACTCCAGCTTGGCAATGCCACCCGCGACCGAAAATACCTTGATGCCCCGGCGAAGTTTCTTGCCGCCAGATGTGGCATCGACGGCAGTCGGCGTGCCAACCAGGGCAGCACCCCGGGCGACGCCTTTGACGGCCATCAGACGCGGGTCGCGCACACCCCGGACAAACGCATAGGCTTCCTGCGTCGCGAAGCCGGTATCCAGGGCAAGACGACCCAGTCCAAGCTGGCAGCCGGTTTCATGCGTCCAAGTTTCCCGCAGTACGCTGGCCAGTGCTTTCCACACCTCGTCGCGGGCGGTGTCACCCATCAGTACGCGATGCTCGACCAGCCAGGATTCCTTGCCTCGGCCAAAGGCCCAGATCGAAACTTCGATACGATCCTTCTGGACGTCGGCACCGGCGGTCAGCAGCAGGCCACCAACCGGGATGGTCCCGATCCGGTAGTCCTCGCGGCGTTCCAGCAAGCGCTGCCAGTCGGGTGCTTCGCCTTCTTCGACCCAGGTTTCCCCGAGTTCGGTGTTCTTGAACGTCTTGATGGCGGCAGCGGATCCGGCTTCCTTACTGATGGCACTCTCCCAGGCAGCCGCGACATCTTTCCAACTGCGCCAGCCGATCGGGCTGTACAAACTCGACAAGTGAAAGCCGGCAGTGCGGCTGGCACCGTCGGCCATGGCCCGCCATTCGCCGTGTTCGAGCATCCATGTTTTATGGTGCTCGGGAATTGGCACCTCACATGATTCGCATACGTAGGCAGCGGTATCCGGGAAGTTGCCATCCTCACCACGCTCCCAGCGCAGTTGCTCGAAGCGCAGCCACTGCCGGTGACCGCAGTGCGGACAAGGCACAAAGTAGCGGCGCTGATCACTGGCCTCGTATTCCCGCTCAATCGTGCTAACACCGGCAATCGTCGGCGTCGATACGATGAAGATCTTGCGCCGGGAAAATGTCCGGGTACGGGCCTCGGCCAGCGCTACGGCACTGCCTTCGCCGTCGACGTCAATCGGATAACCATCAACCTCGTCGAGAAAGAGATACCGCACCGGCATCGAACGCAGGCCGACCGCGCTGTTCGCGCCGGTCATCACTAGGACGCCACCGCGAAACTCCTTCGCCAGAATCGTGTTGCCCGAGTCGCGGCTCCTGGCTGGTGCGATCAATTCACGCAGGATCGAGGATTCATCGATCAGCGGATCAATCCGTTGCTTCGAGTTGCGCTTCGCCATTTCCACGGTCGGCCAGACCGCCATCATCGGACCCGGGGCGTGATGAATTACGTAACCGATCCAGTTGCTGCCCATCTCGGTTGCTCCCAATTGGGCGGCTTTCATGAACACCACCCGCTCGACCGGCGAGGTCGGCGACAGGCAATCCATGATCGCCTTCAGATACGGGGTGCGACTGGTGCGCCAGCGGCCCGGTTCTGACGATGCCTTGGAGGACAGCATGCGATGCCGATCCGACCATTCCGATACCGACAGCAGCGGATCTGGGACGAGCCCCTCCCGCCAGGCACGCTCGATATCGAGGGCGCCTTCGTACTCTTCCTGTTCCATCAATCCACCCGAGGCCGCATATCACCGAGTTCGATCAGGTGATCGCGCACGGCAGATTCCAGTGCGACATGCAGTCCATGGGCATCGACTTCCAATCTGGCAGCCATCTCGGCCGATATCCGGGCTGGCCAGTTGAGCCAGGCATCACGTTCCGTGCGGGCCAGGCGAAACACATGGGCGATGGCTTGTGACCGATCAACGAGGTCACCCTTGAGTTGGGCGAGGCGCACCTTGTTGGTCTGCGCCTTGACGACCTCGTTGACGGTCCTGGCCTGCAACAAGGAGGTGCCGCCAGTAGAGAGTGGTGGTGCGACAGGTTCAACCGAAGCACTCGCCGGGCGAACTGGTTCCGCTGCCGGCGAAGGTGTTTTTGCAGCGGCAGGCTTGCGTGCCGCCAGGGTGTTCTGCGCCCATTCGAGATCGGCGCGATTGGGTTCAATCGAGCCATCTGCCTCCGGCGTAATGCGGCCGGTATCGATCGCCTTTTTGACCGCTACATGAGAGACGCCGCGATGGCGGGCGTAGGCGCGTATCGACAGACCCATGATGTACATCAAGCCGATCGCAGAAGCTTTTAAACGACGCGATTCATTGCTTGGCTTCCCTCCAGAACAGCGCGTTCATGCAATCACCATCACCACACACGAGGAAGACAGCATGAACAGCAAACAAAGCATCGAGGCCAAAGTCATCGACACCAACCATAACCTGCGCGGCTGGATGGACATCCAAGTCGAGTTTCACCAGGGCAAACCGGTCGAGGTCGTCCATGACGGCAAGACCTACACCTTTACGGGCAAGGACGGCGTCTGGATGTCCACTGGCCGCGAGACGCGGGAGATGGCCACCCCCGAAGATGCCCGCCTCTGGATCACGCTGGACGGGCGCATCGTCCTCGAAGACTGAACCACACCCCACTTACACGGAGCTCAACATGACCACCACAATCAAACTCACCGACACCCAACACCACGTTCTGACCCACGCGGCCGACCAACCGGATGGCCGCCTCACCTGGTTCCCGGAAGGGGTCAAGGGCGGGGCCCGGCAAAAAGTCATCTCCGGCTTATTCAACAAAGCCCTGATCACCAGCAACGGTGGCAAGGACTGGTTTGTCGCGGCCGAGGGCTACGACGCCCTGGGGCGCGTACGACCGACGCCGGCGGCCATTCACCCCGACCCGGAGGTTGAGGCCGCCGTGTCGGCGGCTGAGGCCAACTGGGCGCAAGAAAAGCAGGACGCGGCAAAAGGTCTGCTCAAGGTCGGCGTCGAGGGCAAACCCCGTACCCGCGAGAACAGCAAGCAGGCCACCGTGATCCAGATGCTGCAGCGCCCCGAGGGGGCCACCATCAGCCAGATATGCGCGGCCACCGGATGGCAGGCGCACACGGTACGCGGCACCTTTGCCGGGGCATTCAAAAAGAAACTCGGGCTCAACCTCACCTCGGACAAGGCCGAGGGCGGTGAGCGTACTTACCGGATCGCTTGATCCAAAAACGATCAGGGCGGTCCAGTCACCCGGAGCCGCCCTGATCTATCCCAATGGAGAGGGGATTACTTCTTGGCTTTCTTCTTCGGGGCGACAGCGGCCTTGAAGCCAGCGCCAGCCTTGAAGGTTGGAACCGTTGTCGCAGCAATTTTCAGCGCTTCGCCGGTCTTGGGGTTCTTGCCAGTACGTGCGGCACGCTTGGATGCCTTGAAGGTACCGAAACCAATCAGCGCGACATCATTGCCCTTGGCAACGGACGCGGTAATGATTTCGAGCAGTGCATCGATGGACTTGCCGGCAGCGGCCTTGGAGACCTCAGTCTTGGTGGCCAGTGCTTCAATCAGTTCCGATTTATTCATGGTGGTGTCGCTCCCTTGGCTTGGAAAACCGGTGATTCTCCCACCAATTGAACTTCCATCATAAAGAGCTTGGCTTCGTGATTGAAAAGCGCGTTCATACGCACATCGCATCAATCAACTCGAAGGAGATCACCATGCACACCAACACCGCCCTCCAGCAGCACACGAATTACGATGCTGACGACCATGCCTACCTGACCGCCAAGGGCTGGACGGATGCAGAGATCCTCGCCCGATGGGACGCCGAAGCCAAGTGCGGCAAAGGACCTTGCCGGTGGCAATCCGAGTCTGCCCGTAACAAGCTCGCCGCCGTGACGGGTCGCAAGTAAGCCCCCAACTTTTGAGGAGTGACAGATGGAACCTACCAACACAGGCAACGACCAGGAATCATCGATTCGCTGGCTGCTTGAAAACCGTCGACCCGAGGTGTCGCGAGATCAAGCACTTCGCACCCTGCGGATTGCCCTTGCCGGAGACTGCCAGGCAGTATGTCTGCTCGATCAAATGGACGGCGAAAATGATTCAAAAATGTTCGACAAATAGCTTGGCTTCACAATCAGACAGCGCGTTCATACGGGTGTCGCAACGATCAACCCGAAGGAGATAACGATGACCACCCAGCAAACCATCCCCGCCACCCAGAACGAAGCCTGGGGCTTTTTTGGCACGATGAACGACACCGCCGCAGCCGCCTGGCCGATCGCGATGACCGCAATTTCGGATGCCACCTACCAGCCCCTCGAATCGGTCAGGCTGTTCCTCGACAGCCGCCACGGACGCCACTTTGCGGATGACGTCCTCAACGAGATGCTCCGGGGCCACACGATCCAGCAGGCCATCGACGCCGCAGTGACGCGGTGGACGGGCTGGACGATTGGCCGCCAGACCAGCAAGGACTACGGCATCCCCAAGGGGCTGCCTTACTTGACTGGCTTCGTGATCCCCTGCGAAGTGACCGACGAATCCATCGAAGCTGAAGCAGCGTAAGGAGATCACCATGGCCGCCGTCGTCACCACCCCGCAACTCGAAGCCAACTACGACACGTTCATCGCCGAACTGACTGCGCTCACCCGCAAGTACGGGGTGGCAATCCAGTCAGTCGGCGGCATCTACCTCGCTGACGACCCCGGCGAGTTCCGCAACGTCAGCTACGTGGCCGACATCACCAGCGGCGACCTCCTGCCGGAGTTCCCCACCGACTGACAGCGCGTCGAACGCCACGCCATCGGATTGCCTGATGGCTTTCGCCCCGGCATAGTCCTGCCAGCGGCGAACAATCACATCGACGTACTTCGGATCCAGTTCGATCAGCCGCGCCTTGCGGTCGGCTTTTTCGGAAGCGATCATCGTTGTTCCCGAGCCGCCGAACGAGTCCAGCACGATGTCCCCCGGCCGACTGGAATTCCGTACCGCACGTTCGACCAACTCGACCGGCTTCATGGTCGGGTGCAAATCGTTCTTGTGCGGCTTCTTGATGTTCCAGACGTCGCCCTGGTCGCGCGCACCGCACCAGTGCCGAGTCCCATCTGCCGGCCAACCGTACAAGATCGGCTCAAACTGGCGCTGATAATCCGCATGCCCGAGTGTGAAGGTGTGCTTCGCCCAGATGATGAACGTCGACCACTTGCCTCCAGCCGTTCGAAAGGCAGACTGCAGGACGTCGAGTTCGGACGATGACATTGCCACGTAGATGCCGCCCCGGCAGTGGGCCAACGTGGGCGTCAGTGCTGCCAGCAGGAAGTCGTGGAATCCTGCACCGAGGTTGTCGTTCAGAATCGGGCGATCAGTTCCCCGCATCTTGTCCTTGGCGGTGTTGGCATAGTCCACGTTGTAGGGTGGGTCAGTGAACACCATCTCGGCAATCTCGCCGGCCATAAGCGCGGCGTAGGTGCTAGCGTCCGTCGAGTCACCACAGATCACGCGGTGGTTGCCACAGAGCCAGACATCCCCCGGGCGCGTTATTGGCGGGCCGACGGCGGGAACGGAATCCTCGTCGGTATCGCCTTCGGTTGTGGTCTCTTCACCTGCCAGCAAGTCAGCAAGTACATCGGCATCGAAGCCGGTTAGCGACAGATCGAAGTTGTCGTCCTGCAACGCGGCCAGCTCCACCTGCAACATGGCATCGTCCCATCCGGCATTTTCTGCGATGCGGTTGTCGGCAATCACCAGGGCGCGACGCTGCGTCGGGGTAAGGTGATCAAGGATCACGACCGGCACTGTCGCGATGCCAAGTTTCTGGGCTGCCGCTAGGCGGCCATGCCCGGCCACGATAACGCCGTCGCTACCGGCCAGGATCGGATTGGTGAATCCGAATTCGGCAATCGATGCAGCGATCTGCGCCACTTGCGAGTCCGAGTGCGTCCGGGCGTTGCGGGCGTAGGGCACCAGTTTGCCTGTCGGCCACTGCTCGATTTTGTCGGCCAGCCACGAGATCGTCATGCCTGTGCTCCCAAGCGTTCTGCGACAACCGACTCAAAGGTCTGGCCAGTGGTTGCCAGCGTGACAGGCACCTCCGGGAAGTTCTGCTGGAATCGTTTGATGGTCACATCGACATACTCGGGCGCAATCTCGGTGGCCCGCACTACGCGGCCAGTCCGTTGTGCCGCAAGCAACGTGGTGCCGGAGCCGCAGAACGGTTCGAACACGATGTCGCCAGCGTCGGTGTAGGTTTCCAGAATGTGCTCTGGCAGTGCCACCGGAAACACGGCCGGGTGATCGATGTCCTGTCCGATCTTTCCCTTGTGCCGCATGATGCGGATCACGGAATCGGGAATCTTGGTGTCCTGCGTGGGCGTACCGGCAGCCGTCCAGCCACCGATCGTTCCATCTTTTTTGCGCATGGCCGTGGAACTGCCGTCCTTGCGTAGATGCGTTTCCTGACCAGCGAACTTGCAGGGCATGATCTTGTTGGCCTGCCGTGCCTGGCGGTTGAAGTGGAAAACAAACTCGAACGAAGGTGCCAGCCGACCATTCCAGTCGCCGGGCAATCCCGGCCCCTGATCCCAGACGTACCAGGCAAAACGCCGCCAGCCCTGCGTGCGCATCCAGTCGAGCCAGTCATCCCAGTACGGGATGACTTCATTGTCGCGGTGAATCAGTCCGAGATTGACCAGCACCTGACCATTGGCGGCCATGGGCAATTGATTGAATACGCCGCGCATCAGCGCATCCCAATCAATGATGGTGTTCGTATAGTCACGCTGGTTGCCGTAGGGCGGTGATGTGAAGGACAGCGCCGCCTGTTCGCCGGCCATCAAGGCAGCGACCACGGTGGCATCGGCGGCATCACCACAGATCACGCGATGCGCACCCAGTTGCCAGACATCGCCGGGGCGTGTGACCGGATTGGCCGGCGTATCGGGTACCTCGTCGGCAGCATCGTCGGACTCAGCCGAGGACTCCTCGGCCGTTCCTTCCCCACCATCCACCAGTAAGTCTTCAATTTCCTCGTTTGAGAATCCGGTCAGCGTCAGGTCGTAACCCGACTCCGTGAGTTCCGCCAGTTCGGCGGCGAGCATCTCTTCATCCCATCCCGCATCAAGTGCCAGGCGGTTGTCGGCGATCACGTAGGCGCGCTTCTGTGCCGGCGAGAGGTGTCCGAGTTCGATGACCGGCACCTCGGTGAGTCCGAGCTTGCGGGCAGCGGCCAGACGGCCGTGGCCGGCAATGAGGCCTTGGCTACCGTCCACCAGGACCGGGTTGGTCCAGCCAAACTCGACGATGCTGGCCGCGAGCTTGGCGATCTGCGCTTCGGAATGCGTGCGCGGATTGCGAGCGAACGGGATCAGCGTCTCGACCTTCCGGTACTCGACGCGCAGATTTTCGGTCATATGAATGCAAAAACCCGCCACAGTGGGCGGGTCGTAGATTGGGTGGTAACTCGGTTCAGGTGGTAACCGGGGTGGTAACTGGTAACCCCGGTAACCTCGTTTCGCGGTCTGACGCTATCGAAATGCCGGGCTGTCGCCTCCCGCATGGGTTTTTGGCCAGGAAGGACCCGTCGAATACTTCAGGCCACCTGCAAATCCAGACTCGCAAACGACGAAGGCCACAGTCTCCTGTGGCCTTCGGTTCATGTCGGTCTTTGCTCGCGACCTTAGCAGCAATAATAGCAATATCCGTCTGAAATGTTGCAGCCCTAAAAGCGCATGAATCCCGCGACCATCCTCATGATTCCGCAGCGATTGAAAAGCGTCGGTAGTTTCAAGTAACTTCACTCAGGCAATCAGCCACATTGATGTCAACAACTCCGTTCAGGTTCGCTGCGACTGTAGCCAAAGCTTTCTGCCATGCCCGCCACGCCGTCGTGCGGTGACAGGCCATCCGCCGCGCGATGACTTTCCAGTCGATGTCCTTGGCGCGCATCCAGACGAGATGCCGTTGCTCCTCCTCCAACCAGAGCACCCAGCGCATCGTCTCCATCATCCGCTCGATGGCCTGCGGGGTGGGCGGCAAGGGTCGATAGACGTACTCGTCATCAGGAGACGACTCCCATACCTCCCGAGCGAAGGCAGGCCAGACATTGAAGTAGCCCTGCACTTTGACGCGGGGCAGACGTCGCCCCGTCTCGGCTGCCTCGGCAAACCGGGCAGCCACCTCTTCTGTTGTCCATTCAACCACGGCGCTTATCCCCATACAGTCGTTCGCCCAACTGCCGAACGAATTCACGTTCCACGAAATCCAGACGGTCGTCATTCGCACCCACAACCAGAATGTGTTGCTCGCGCCAGCCTTCGCGTTTGATGCTGTCCGGGTCGACGCGCTGTGTGCTGCGCCCGAGAGGGCAGCGATACGTAGGTATCGATACCTTCATGTCACAACTCCTGCGTTTCGATGGCCCAGTGCAGCAGCGCCAGGGCATCGGCTTCGTTGTCATCGACAGGGTTGTGGCCGCGCACTTTGGCCGCAACGATCATTTCGTCCTTGCCTGCATTACCCTTACCGGTTGCGTGCTTCTTGATCGTGCCGACAGGAACACCCTGATACGGGATGTTGTGGTGCTCGCACCAGGCGGTGAGGTGGCCCATGAAACCGCCGTAGGCATGCGCGGCATCCACCCCTGCGTGCCGCCTGACTTCCTCGAAGTACACGGCGTTGATGTGGACGCTGGCTGCCAGCAGTTCGTTGAGCCATTGCTTGAAGCGCAGGAAACGCATGCCGCCGCCTTCGAAGCGATGCGGCTTGAAGTTCTCGGTGCCGCTGGTAATGGTGTCATCCATTTGGTGCAGTGCCCACCCGGTATGTGTGCCCAGGTCGAGGGCCAGAATTGTCATGTTCATGTTCATCTCCAATGCCATGTCGGATCGGAGTGACCCAAATTGACCAAGACTCCTGTTACTCCTACAGGCGCGCGTACACGTACACGTGTAGAGGGGAATGTAATGGACGGTCAATTTCGGTCACTCACTCTGTTCAATCATCCCGGTAAGGCTGATAGCCACTGGTTTCCCGGGGTTTGAGGGAGAGTCCGGCTATTGCCTTCGTTCCCCCTGTGAGTCGGGTTTTTTCAAAGCCGCGCGTGAGCAGTTGGGCGACCAACCAGCGGCTGGTGCCGACATACTCCCCACGTTTTTCAGCGCGCTCGCGCCAGCGCTGGAAGACCATCGAAATAGCTTCGCGCGCCGTGCCGGAAACGTAGCATTCCTCGTCGACGAACTCGCCAATGGCGTCCTCGTCCTCGAAATACTCATCGGTTGCCTCCACCACGACCTTGGGCGGTTTCAGCCCGTGCTGACGCCACAGGCCGCAACCCTCCACAGCCCACGCCAGAATGCCGTCACGTTCCTTGAGCAGTTTTTCAGTGAGCTTCCCGTCACGTTTTTCGGGCGGGATGGTGACGGTGAACGGAATCAGGTGCAGTCGCCGTTTCATCGCCTCGTCCACATTGCGAATCGAGGGTTTGTGGTTGCCGGCAATCACCAACTTGAACTGCGGTACGTACTCGAAAAAATCCTGCCGCATAAAACGCGCCGAGACCTTGTCGCCGCCTGTGATGGCTTTCACTTTGGACTCGTTCCAGCGCCGCCCTTGCTCGGTTTCGATGGAGGACACAAAGCGCGCGCCGCGTAGCCCGGCCAGATCAGTCGGGTGCCGGTCGCTACGCGTTTCCATGAACGTATCCATAGGTGCGTTGGCGGCGTAATCACCCAAGATCGTGGTGATCACATTCACGAACACCGACTTGCCGTTCGCCCCAGTGCCGTACAAGAAAAAGAGCGCGTGCTCGGAGGTGACACCCGTCAGGCAGTAACCGATGACCCGCTGCAGATAGATCATCAAATCCCGATCGCCCTCGGTGATGTCGGCCAGAAACGCCAACCAGCGCGGACAGTCTCCGTTCGGCGTGGCGGTGGCGATCTTGGTCATCCGGTCGGCCCGGTCATGCGCTCGTACCTGGCCGGTGCGCAGGTCGATGACGCCGCCCGGCGCATTGGCGAGCCAAGGGTCACGGTCCCACTCGTCGGACGTGGATGCGTGCTGGCGATCACTGCGCGCCAGACGATCAACGCCGCCCACGGTGCTGCTCGAAGCAAGTTTGGCGGCGAGCCGATGGGAATCCGCTTTGATGGCGGCCTCGCGGCAGATGTGCCGCATGAGGTGAGTCACCAGCAAGGTGTCGTCGGCCTGCCAGCGGTTGCCCGTCCACACCAGCCACTTGCCCCACTGCGCGCAGTAGCGCCAGTCTTCGGCATAGCGGCGGGTAAAAGACAGTGCCAGCGCGTCATCTGTGGCCCAGACCGCATTCTCGTCGTGGGCCTCAGATTCTTCCTGTGCCGGTGGCAGAACACTGATGCGTGGCCCCGTCGCCAGAAAGCTCTGGACATCGAAACCTTCCGCCAACGCATCGGCCACATCCCATCCCTCGGATTTATCTTCCGGTGGCATCAACACAGCGCAGGACAGCGCGCCCACCATGAGCACCGCGTCGGCGGCTGCCATTGCATAGTCCCATCCGGCTTTGTCGCGGTCGGGCCAGATCAGCACGTGCTTGCCGGCCAGGGGTGACCAGTCGGTTTTCTCGATCGGCGCATGGGCACCGTGCATGGCGGTGGTCGCCACGACGCCCGCATCGATCAAGACCTGTGCGCATTTCTCCCCTTCACCCAGTACCACGGCATCGCTCGTGGCCATTCCCATCTGGTTGTAGAGCGGACGTGGATCCGGCGGGGCCATCTTCTTGCGCTTGGCATCCCAAGGACGGAACTCCTTGCGCCGCCCAGGTGGGTCGTAGCGATAGACGCAACCGATCAGTTGGCCTTCTGCCGTGAAGTAGTCCCACTTGGCCGTGGCCGGGCCCAACTCGTCGATCAGCGCTTCCTTCTTGTGCTTCTTGGGCGGGGTGACGGTCGTTCGCCCGGTCAGGTCGTGGGCCAGCTTCATCACTTGCGGGAAGTCAGACTTGGTGTCGATCTGGTGATGCCAGGCGATCAGATCAAAGATGTCGCCGCCATCGCCCGTAGCACGATCCGTCCAGAGTCCCGCCTTGTCGCCATCGAGCACAATCTCAAGGCTGTCGCCTGGGCTGCCGAGCACGTCGCCGATGAGAAACTTGCCTTTGCGCACCTTGCCGGCTGGATAAAGCGCAAACAGAACACTCTCAAGCCGGCAGATCAAATCTGTACGCAAAGCATCGCGTTCGGTGTCCGGATTCTGTGGTGTGCTGCCAGAGGTATCGTTGAAATCCATCATGCCGATGCACTCCAGCAACGGTTCGCCCACGCGCAGTACTTGCACTCGTAGTAACCCGGCTCAGTGGCAATGCGCGGCAGTTGCTCACCGACCTCCGTGGCCCGAATCACTCGCACTGCGCGGTCGGACATTCGCTGTGCCAAGCCGCCATCGAATGGCACGAGTTCAGACCAAATCTCCTGGGTGTCCTTGTTGATTGCGGTGAACAGCGCCGGGTTGTCGGAAATACCAGGGATAGACGGTTCCATGTACGCCTGATAGGTCGCAATCTGGCCGGCATAGATCGGCTTTGCGACCGCCACTCCCTTCTTCACGGTGTCACGCCAATTCTTGTCGTTCATGGTCTTGCACTCCCAGAGCATCGGGAACGTCAGGCCAAGATCGGTCGGCGCATTGGCAATCACGCCGTCGAGGTGCCCCTGGATACGACCGTCGGCGACGGCGAAGCCGAATTGCTCACCATCCTTGCGCCTGGTGTAGAGATCGAAGCCAGCCAGACGCAGCCAGCGAATGGCGAGGTCTTCCAGGGCATGACCGACCTCGAAGATGCGCAGCGTGCGGCCGGGGAACTCGGCACCGACATCCACTGGCGCATCGGCATATTCGAACTGGAGGGCACGCTCGCAGGCAACACCGAGGCGGGATCCGCCTAGATAACGGCGCTTCTCGCGGGTGGCGTTTTCCGCCTGGAGGGCGTCATCCACGAGAACTGTCACCTGCTCGTGAAATTTGAGTTGATGGTTAAGGTCGATCATCAGAAGGGAATCCTTGTGTTGGAGCCGCTTGCGGGTTGCGGCTTGGGTTGAGCAGCCAGGCGCTGCTCGAAGAAGGCGCGCTCTTTCGCTGCCATACGTTCGTGCTCGTCGAGCATGTGGGCCTGATAGGCGTCGACCACGACCTCGACTAGACGCAGGACTTCCTCCTTGCGGTAGTCGGCCAGTGGACGGTCCATGCCGATGGTCGAGACGTAATCACCGAGCGGGGCGAGCGCGGCGCGCATGGCGGCGAGTTCCAGATCGGAGGGGTCAATCACGGCGTCCTCCTGCACACTGGTCAGCCGTTCCATGACCTTGGAAAACGCGTTCATGCAGCGCATAGAGCAGAACACCCACCGATCTGAGTAACGCCTCGGGTCGGACCGGCGTAGCGCGGAGTTGAAGTAGCCGAAGCCGCGCGCTTCGCGTGAGCAGACTGCACATTTCACGCGGCCTCCAGATAGCTTTGGTTCGCGGCATGCACCACCCGCTGGATGGCGTGCTTGTTGAACTTGAACGTCAGCAGTGCCGAGGCTTGATAGCGGGTCAGACCGAAATCGGCGCGAGCCTCGGGCGGCAGGTAGCGCAACTGGCCCGGGGTCGGCAACTCGTTCAGCCAGCGCCGGGATTTGTGTGCCGCATCATCCGATTCCTGCTCGTTGAGCCAGTCGTTGGCTTGCGCCAGACAGACCGTGCGTTCGCCCACGCCCAACAATCGCACCGGCGATTTCTCGAAGCCGCCGACGGCGTACCAGCGTCCTTCAAGAAAGAACACGCCGGCCCAAGCTTTGAAACCGGCGGCCAGCAAAGCGCAGTCGTCGCCGAAGAGATCGCACCATGAGAAATTCGAGCGCTTCAGCAGATCGATTTCGGTCATCACGAAATCGTCGAGAACACCTTTCTCGTCGGACTCCTCCTGCTTGAAGGAATGGCCGCACAGCGGACACTCACGAGACGCCATCGGAATCTGTGCCGCACAACTGGGGCACTCTTTGGTCGGTGCCTCGCCGTTTCCCTCAAATCCATCGAGATCGACTTCCTGCTCGAGACTGCCATGCACCAGCGAGGCCGTGCCGAAATCGAGCACGACGCAGTCGGTCTTGATTACGCCAGGGTGTTCGGCTGGATCGACGACACGCAGACCACGACCAATCATCTGAATCAGCGTCGATTTGTAGGAACTCGGGCGCAACAGGACGATGCAGGAGGTCGGGGTGTAGTCGTAGCCCTCGGTGAGGACGGCGACGTTAACGATGACGGTCAGGTGGCCGGTCTCAAACTCAGCGAGCGTGGCCTTGCGGTCGACCTCTGACATATCGCCATGCACCACGGCCGCTGATACATTCTCGGCAAGGAACGCATTACAAACAGCCTGGGCATGCGCCACCGTCGCGCCGAAGGCGATGGTCTTGCGCCCCGATGCACGCTCCTTCCAGTGACGGACAACTGCGGCATTGACCGGCGAGGTGTTCATGATCGTGGCCACGGCGTTCATGTCGTAGTCCTCGGCCAGTTTCCTCACGCCACCCAACGCATCGCGGGTGCCGACATCGATGACGAAGGTGCGGGGTGACACCAGATGGCCGGAACGGATGAGTTCGCCCAACCGGATCTGGTCGGCCACGTTCGAGAACACTTCCCGCAGCCCTTTACCGTCACCACGATTGGGTGTGGCGGTGACGCCGTAGATCAGGGCATGTGGATTTCTGGCGAGTGTTGTGTCGATCACTTGCCGGTAGGTCGGTGCGGCGCTGTGGTGCGCCTCGTCGATGACCAGCAGATCCAGCGTCGGCAACTGGTCGAGATTGCGGGCCAGGGTTTGCACCATCGCAAACGTGGCCTGACCCTCCCAGGACTTCTGACGGGCATCGAACACCGAGGTGCTGATGCCAGGATTTACCCGCGAGAACTTGCTCTGGTTCTGCGCGGTAAGTTCGTCGCGATGGGCCAGCACACAGGCCTTGGCATCAGGGTGGGCGAGAAACTCGCCCGCCGTGCCGGAAAGGCAGATGGTCTTGCCAGCACCGGTCGGGGCGACCCCCAGCGTATTGCCGTGGGTCTTGAGCGCCCCGACACAGCGCGTGACGAACTCGCGTTGGCGCGGTCGGAGAATCATGGCCGTGCCTCCTTACTGCGCCCAGGTGGGCCGCGTCGATACAGCAGGGGCGGCAGCCGGCGCAGCGTGTGCCACCGGCGCACTGCTGCTGAATCCGCCGGTGGGAACAGGTGCGCGACTGACGGCACCCATCAATGCCGCGTACTCCTTGCTGTCGGGCTGGATCGCGGCTTTGACGACATTCTTGTCCTCGCCGTTCTGATCCTTTTCGACATCAATGCGGACAACAAACTCGACACCGTCCAGATCGGCGAAGCCACGAATGCGGCGCGCGGTTTGCGCCTGGGGCGTCTGATCGGCGGGATGGATACCACGTGCCGAGTTGAGGATGGCGCGCAGAAAGCTGCGGCCCATGTTCGTCCAGTCCGGACCCTTGGGGCTGTAGAGACCAATCAGGCCGAACACCACACGCTTCGCAAACGGGCCTTCGAGGATCGTGAACTTGGCGTTGAGATACACCGCACCGGTCTTGTCCGAGCGGGTGGCATAACCGCCGGTCCAGCCTTGACTCGCGTCGTCGTAACCGCCCGGGCGAATGCTCATGATGACCTTGGCCAGCGTCTTGGGCGGAATCAGGGCGAACTCGCGCTGCTCCTCGGCATCGTTGAAATCGTTCCAGGCGGCGTTGTTGGAATTACTGTTCATGGAATTTCTCCTGTGCGTTACTGCGCGCGGGGCGCGGTGATCTTGGAAATGAGGCGGCCGAGATGCGGCTCCTCGACGACGTCGAGTCGTCCGGAACGGTCTTTGGCGGGGTAGCCCCAGGGATTGAGGTGCTGGCAGATGAATGCGCGATATGGCGTGCCGTCATCGGCTTTGAGGACGACCATCGAGATAACCTGGTCGAGGATGCCGGGCAGTTCCAGTGAGGCCTTGGAGCCGTCGATCTGAGGCGAAAACACCTTCCGATTGAAGTCGTCCAACTTCTCGTCAAGGATGCCGACCAGCCACACGTCCTTGCTGCGAATGTGTTGCCACTGCGTGAGCCAGGCAATCAGTTCGCTGCCATGCAGGCCATACGCGCCTCGGTTGTCAGGCTTACCGGTTTTCTCGCTATAGGCTTGCGGCTGGCCTTTGGACCACTGCAGGCACAGGCGGCCGGCGACGGTGATGGAGTCGACGAAAATCAGCGAGTACTTGCCGAGCAGTGCCGGATCGCCGTACTGATCGCAGACACGGTCGTAGTGCGCCTGGCTGTAGGACTGATCGTCGCGCAGCGCCGGATTCGGGCCACCGATGAAGCAGGCCAGATCACGACACTCCGGCCACGTCCGGGGGCGCACGGTGTCGCAGGGCCAGTCGCGCACTGCGAGATCGCCATCCTCCATATCAACGAACAAGGCACTGAGCGCCTCGGTGGTCTTGAGCAAGGTGGTCTTGCCGACACCAGCAGGCCCCAGGATGACGCCCGAGGAGCGGCGGTTTTCGGCGAGGCGCTGGTCAGCGGTGATGATGGGAAAGGCCATCTCAGACCTCCCCACCGAAAATCTCGCCGACCTTGTCGGTGCCGATCGCGCCACGGTTGCGGGCCAGGTCATGAAGACGACGAAGTGCGGATTCCTGAGAAAGCAGCAGACTCGTCTGATCAGAGATTCCGCGAATAGCAAATGCGAGGTCATCGACGCTGGCCTCTTCGAGTCGCAGACCATCGATGGTGGGACGTCCACCGTGGCCGGGAACACGAATGGTTTCTGGCAAGTCCGACAGAGACATGGACTTCTTGCGCAGTGCTTCAATCAAGGTTTTCAGCATGATGATTACTCCGAGAGCAGCGCGAGCCGGTAGGTGGCTTTGCCAACCTTGACGGTGCGTGCGGGGGTGAATTGGGAACGCAGGGATTCCTGCCAGGCCTGGTACTTGGTTTCGCTGACGCGGTAGGACGTCTCGATGAACTCGGCAGGGTTGTCGCCACCGGAGGCGATGCGAAGGATGAGTTCGTGAAGTTGCTTCTGGTCCCACTCGACTTTCTTGGGAAGATCAGCGGTGACACGAACATTGCCGTCATCGAAATGCACGACGCCGGTATCCTTGTTTGCAGCCAGTCGCAGCTGGCGAGCGCGGTCGACGTACTTCAGGTCCAGGGCTCGATCGACGTGCTCGACGATGGCCTTGGCGGCGGCCATAAAATCAGCCGCATCATTCTTGAGCCGGAACAGGGAATCGCTGGACTGATCAGCGAGCTCGCTAACTGGCGTCGCGAGGATTTTGTCGGGCGTGACGAGGTTCATGCTGCACCTCCGGCCATGACGCGCTCGGAAGTGCTCTTGCGTAGGCTATCGACCTCGAAGGCTTCGACGTCCTCGACGCGATACAGCACGCGCCCTTGCAGTTTCAAAAATACGGGTCCGATTCCTTCGGTCCGCCAACGTTCCAGTGTGGCTTCGCTGACGTCCCAACGGTCGGCCAGATGGCGTTGGTTGAGGTGTTTGATACTCACGTTTATCTCCTTTCAGGTGATTGCGAAAACGTGAGATCAGTTTCGGATTCGAGGTGTACGGGCGTCCGCCGCCGCCATGTACGGGCTCGTGTACGGGCGCAACAAAAGCGTGGAAATTGGGGGTCTAGAAAGCAAAAAACCGCCCAAAGGCGGTTGTGCGGAGTGCTGCGAGATGACGACGGCTACTCAAGATTGAATCCGTATTCACCGTCGTCGTTATTCACGATGTAGTCTTCCCAGAACATATTTCCGCTGAACAGGTTTTGCATTCGGCGGCTGCGTCCCGATTCCTTGGATCCATACACAGCCGCCAGAATTTCACCGGCAGGCACCCATCGCCGGCCATTCTCGAATTGCTCAAAGAGGTAGCGGACTGCAGCGATCTGTTTCGCCCCTTTGATTGGCCATGGTTTGCTGGATTTCGTGGCAATCACCAGCGTGTTGGAATAGGGATCGAACCGAACTGGCAGCGATGCGTCAAGTTTCTCGCCGGGGGCGGCCACCAATATTCGATGGATGAGATCGGTGTCAATGTGCGGAAGCGCCACATGCGGGACCAACACGTCCTTGATTGGGATAACTCGATATTGCCTCGGGGGATGAATAATCGCTGGCAGCTTGCCGCCGGTGGAAAGGATCACCCCTTGGTCGGGCAATGTACTGTTCTGCAGGTGCTGGAACACGCCTTCCATTGAGGTCGAAAGATTGCGAGCCAGCCACACGTCAACCTGCAGACCAGCCACACGCATCTTGCCGATGTTCCACAGCGCATTACCCACGGCCGCAGTTTCGATACCGCGCCGTAGTGCTTGAGGAATTTCGAGCAGATCAGCAACGCAGTTCAAAAATAGATGAATACGAACCGATCGAACAGCAACCGTTGCCAAGCTGATGTACTTTTTCCGGAAGGTTTCCGGGCACCGATAGCTATAGCGATCAGGATCGTCATCTTCCTTGATCTCAACCGCCACTCGGTCTTCCCTGCATGGCGCAGGGAAGAATGCCGAATAGCCAACGCAATCGGTCCAAGCCTCAAGTTGCTTGTCGGACAACGTCGAGTTACCCGAAAGAACCCATCCGGGTACCCCGTATAGCCGTTGCCCATCGGCATCGACGGTCGATTGGCTCGATTGCTCGAACAGATCGACCAGGTCAAGCAGCGAGCGCGTCGAGAGTTTCTTCTGGGGCATTGCCGATGACCTTCACCAGATTCCATTTTGCGAGCAGGCGATCACAGAGTGCGCGATCCTTCTCCCGCTTGGTCTTGATGTTGCACTTGTTGTCCTCTCGCAAAATCACTGAAATCGTCCTGGCACGATCTGCCCCGACTTTCTTGGTACGAATCGAAATCTTCGCGTAATTGAGCTGGTGATCACGGAAATCAAACTCCGGCGAAATCAATGATCGTGCGGCAGCATGAATATCGTCGGCATCCTTGGCCCAAATCTTCACCAGGAGTGACCGGTGGTTGTCACCCAGGTAGCCGAGTTCGATCACCTTGACGGAGACGACAGGTTCGCCCGTGATGTCGAAGTTCCTCGGCCCAGCCAAGCTCTGGTAGTCGTATTGCTTCAGCGGAATCTTTTCGCCGGTGATGGGTGACTGCAGCAAAGAATCGGCGACGATGCGTGCCAGCGCTTCCCGGCCATCGGTGTCCTTTGACAAAACCTCGAGATGGCCATTGGCAGGCTCATAGGTGATGTGCGATGAAACAGCCCGAACGACCTCTTGGGATACAAGCTCGCTTGCCTGGACACAATCGACAATTTCGGGTGGCCGGTTGTGGTGCACGCTGATCTGATAGAGGTCGATCTCCTCGCCTGTTTGCGTGTCCGGACGTAGCCGCTTGAATACCTGAACCGCGACTGAGTCAATTTCGCAGCCCAATTCGTCGGCGACGGCATGGTGAAATGCCTGCCGGGAAGACTCATCCTCCAGAACCGAAAGATCCTTGGGGGCAATGAATCCCGAGTAACACGATGCGCTCTGACGGAAAACATCCGCTTGGCGGGCATTCAGTGCTTCGTCAAACAAGGTCGGAGCGTTGAGATGCAACCACAGTGCGCGTTCGTACTGATTGCGAATGGCGGCAAAGGCTTCCTGGTCTTTGGGGTCAAAGATGTCATCACGGAAGCCTTCGATAACGTCTTGCCCAGCCCCGTCAGACAGCAACACGATACGTTCGGCGACTTCCTCAATGCGTTGCCGATGGTTGATGCCTAGCCCAGAAAGAGCCGATTCCATTTCTGCCCGCTGATCACGCTTGGCCGCCTTCTTGTCCAGATCTGGAATGGCCAACTCAAACTCTTCGACCATAAATTTACGAAATACTGCCGGCGGCAGATGGCCGAGCAGCTTGGACAGGTTTTCTGCATCATTCATCGACATACCCCTTTATAAAGGTGAGGATCGGGTGGAGATCAGCCCAGCAGCCCCGCCTTGTTGTTGGGGTTTAAAGACCGATTACGTTCGGCACACCGAACGATAGCGCATTATTTCCGATTGAATATGGGTTTGTCAAGCAGGTACGCTTTCGTTCGGTCTGATGGTATTATTTTCCTGTTCCAGCTAACAATTGAGGAGAAAACGGTGCCTTCACCCTTGGGTGACAAGATCCGTACATTGCGGAAAGAAAAGAAGCTCAGCCTTGAACAACTGGCCGAGCTCACAGACTCCAGTAAGAGCTACATATGGGAACTGGAGAACAAAGACGACCCGAAGCCATCAGCCGAGAAGATAGGCAAGATCGCCACCGTGCTTGAGGTCACGACAGAGTTCCTGCTTAGCGATTCCACCTCCAGCCCTGACGAGGAAGTGATTGACGAAGCGTTCTTCCGCAAGTACAAAACGATGTCGGAACCGGACAAGAAGAAGATCCGCAAGATCATCGACGCCTGGGAAGATGAATGACGAAAGGAAAGAAGCCCATGGCCGAGGCCAACCGCATCTCCACCATGCTCAGCATGGTGTTGGGGGCGGAGCGGTTTCCTGTCAAGGTGGATGAATTGGCCGTCGAATATTCCCGGCAGTGTTTCGCAGAATCGCCGATCGACAAAGTCCAAGGCGAAGATCTGGACGGTTTCGATGGCCTGCTGAAAGCTAACAAGGCGCGCTCGAAGTGGCTGATCCTCTACAACAGCGCCACCCCATCAGAAGGCCGCAAGCGCTTCACGATCGCGCATGAGTTTGGTCACTACATCCTTCACCGCCACCAGCAGGATCTTTTCGAGTGCGGCGACGACGACATTGAGACGGGTGACAACAATGAGCGAGACATCGAAGCCGAAGCAGATTTGTTCTCATCGACCCTGCTGATGCCGCTGGATGATTTCAGAAGGCAGGTGAATGGCCACCCCGTCAGTTTCGATTTGCTCGGCCACTGCGCAGATCGCTACGGCGTGTCGCTAACTGCCGCTGCGTTGCGATGGACTGAAATCGCCGACAAGCGCGCGATCTTGGTCGCCAGTCGTGATGATCACATGTTGTGGGCGAAATCAAACCAGGCAGCATTCAAGTCGGGAGCCTATTTCGCAACACGCAAACGAACTATCGAAATGCCGCGTGCGGCTCTGGCCTACAGCGATAACTGGTCGGCGGCTAATGAGACACAAACGACACGGGCTCAAGCATGGTTTCCACGCGAGGCATCCTCAATGCCGCTGACCGAGATGACCAAGGTCGCTGCGCAGTACGACTACACACTGACTTTGCTGTTGATGCCGGATGCGGAATGGCAGCGTCCTCGCCACGATGATGAAGAGTCGGAGGAGGACACCTTCGATCACTTCATTCGAAATGGCCAGCCCCCCGTCAGAAAATAGCGGAAATTCTGCTGCACTTTTCGCAATAACCCGCAACAGCATGTCGGAGCCCGAAACTCCCTCATGGCCTTGATGCCTGCCTTTCAGGACAATTTCGCATACGCGATTTGCACTGAAAGGACTGGTCACCAATGCATGAAATCAAACATACCCCGCCGGACAAAATGACGCCCGAACAGCGCCTCCAGGAGGTGGCGTCCCTGCTGGCAAATGGCCTCGCGCGCTTTCGTATTAGGCCGTCAGCAGATGAAGGCATCGAGTTGCCTGCTAGTGGTTTTGGGCTTGGCTTTCCTGCCCACCAGCGCGTTCATACAGACCCCGTCAACAACCTTAAAACGGAGTCGTAATGAACCGCCAAAACCTCACTCCTGCCGCACCACCGAGCGTTCTGACTCAGATCGCCCAGTTGCCTGACTTCTCAATCGACGATCTCCGCGCCTTATGGATCGAGCTTAACGGGAGCACGTCGCCCAATAGCAATCGAGCATTTCTGGAGCGACGAATTGCTTACGGTTTGCAAGAGCGCGCCTTTCGCAAGGTGAATCATGGATTGCTCGAACGAAATGCGAATCGCATCGATAAGTTGCTGGCCACCGGCAAGGTCAGCAAAACCGACCGCGACATTCGGCCAGTGCCCGGCACGGTCATCACGCGCGAATATCGGGGCCAAATGCATCGCGTGGTCGTCGGCACTGATGGTCAATACGAATTTGAAGGACGTCGCTACCCCACACTATCGATGATCGCCCGAGAAATCACCGGTACGCGCTGGTCAGGCCCATTGTTCTTCGGCCTGAAGGCCTTGGCTCCGGCGAGGAAATCGAAATGAGCGATGCCCTTAAGCGACGCCAACGGTGCGCGGTCTATACCCGCAAGTCCAGTGAGGAAGGCCTGGAGCAGGAATACAACTCGATCGATGCGCAACGTGATGCGGGTCATGCCTACATCGCCAGCCAGCGTGCTGAGGGCTGGATACCTGTCTCAGATGACTACGACGATGGTGGATTCTCGGGCGGCAGTATGGATCGGCCGGCACTGAAACGCCTCATGAAGGATATTGAGGGCGGTTTAATCGACATCGTCGTCGTGTACAAGATCGATCGACTCACCCGCAGTCTGGCCGACTTCTCGAAAATGGTTGAAGTATTCGAGCGTCGTGGCGTTTCCTTTGTCTCGGTGACCCAACAGTTCAATACGACAACCTCCATGGGAAGGTTGATGCTGAACGTACTTCTTTCCTTCGCGCAATTTGAACGCGAGGTGACGGGTGAGCGAATCCGCGACAAGATCGCCGCATCCAAACGCAAAGGTATGTGGATGGGCGGAATGCCGCCGCTTGGTTATGACGTGGAGAATCGACGGCTGGTGCCGAATCCACAGGAGTCCACGCTGGTGCGGCAGATTTTTCAGCGCTTTGTGGAGTTGGGGTCAAGCACGAAGCTGGTTCGCGAACTGAAGTTGGATGGTGCCACTTCGAAGGCATGGACAACCCAGGACGGCAAGGTCAGGCATGGAAAACTAATAGACAAGAGTCTCATCTACAAGATGCTGGTAAATCGCACCTATCTGGGTGAGATCGGCCACAAATCCGCCTGGTATCCCGGTCAGCACCCGCCCTTGATCGACCAGAAAACCTGGGATGACGTACACGCTATTCTCGCCACCAATGGCCGAGCGCGAGCCAACAATACGCGAGCTCAAACCCCGTTCTTGTTGAAAGGACTCGTTTTCGGCGTTGATGGCCGGGCTCTCGCTCCCTGGCACACCACGAAAAGAAAAACGGGGCGGGTCTACCGTTACTACGTGTCGCAACGTGACCTGAAGGAGCATGCAGGTGCGTCTGGACTCCCCCGCCTGCCCGCCGCTGAACTGGAATCGGCTGTTCTCGAGCAACTTCGTGGTTTGCTACGCTCTCCGGATCTGATCGCCGACGTTGTGCCAAAAGCCACGGCTCTCGACCCATCGCTAGACGAGGCCAAGGTTACGGTTGGGCTGACCCGGCTCGATGCAATTTGGAATGAATTGTTTCCGGTCGAGCAGCATCGTTTGGTCAGTCTTCTGGTCGAGAAAGTGGTGGTTTCGCCCAATGAATTGGAACTCCGGCTGCGCACGAACGGAATCGAACGTGTGCTTCTTGAACTCAACACTCAGCGTAGTGAAGACAAGGTGGCGGCATGAGCGACCTCAAAATTCAGCGGGTTGGTGACGCAGAAATCCAATTAGCGAGCGACGGCCGCATCGCCGTTGCTGTGCCGATCAATTTCAAACGTCGCAGTGGCCGAAAACTTGTCACGCTGCCGGATGGGGAAGTTCTGAAGCCTCGCCCATGGGATAAAGAGCCCACCCCGCTCCAGCGAGCTCTGGCGCGAGCACACCGATGGCAACGCATGCTCGACTCGGGCGAAGTGCGTACTCAACAGGAACTTGCCGATCTCGAAGGGGTAAGCAATCCTTATGTTTCCAGGATGCTGCGGCTCACGACACTGGCCCCTGATCTAGTCGCGGCAATCCTCGACGACGACCTCCCGGACCAGATCAGACTTTTTGATTTCTCGGCAATGGACCCGGTAATTTGGGATGAGCAACGGGCTCTTGTCGCATCCTTGATTGCCGAGCACGAATCGATCGGCTGATCAGGAAATGCTCGGCAGCAAGGAGTTTGTCGGTCTTTGACAGAGCGGCATAAGGCATGAATTT